>JAYTFV010000213.1:0-9229 GCA_043734065.1 Planctomycetota bacterium | reverse complement strand
CTGCCGGGCGAAGTAGAAGTCGATGCCATCTTCAAAGATGATCGTGATCATCGAGAAGTTGAACTCGGACGACGACCTCACGGCGCGGACACCGGCCAGTCCGCGCAGCTTGTTGACCAGCGGATACGTCAGTTGATCCTCGATTTCGCGCGGGCTGCGGCCCATCCAGTCGGCGAAGACGATGACCTGGTTCTCGCTCAAATCGGGAATGGCATCGACCGGCGTGTTGTCGAGCGCGAAGACCCCCGCGACGGCCAGCAGTCCCGTGGCGATGAACACCAGAAACCGGTTGCGGATCGACGCCTCGATCAGGTGTTCGATCATGGCGTGGGCTCCACGGCGGGGGTTTCCTTCGTCTTCAAGAACTGCTTCACGCGGGCGAGTGTTTCCTTCGGCTTCTCCAGCGCCACGTCTTTGCAACCTTCACAGCAGAGAAACACGGCCTGACCTTCGAGCAGCAGCTTGATCGGCGTCCCCATCGAACCGAGACGACTCTGGGACAGGATCGGGCAGAACTTCTGTTGTTCGGCCGCACGCCGATCTGCCGCATCCAGCTTGGCCAGTGCCGCTTTGATCTTTGCATCGACACCCGAATCGGATGGCTGCGTGGCGGGTGCCGAAGAAGCGTGCGTCTTTCCCGACTTGAGCGTCGCCGTCCCCAGCAGCCCCGAGATTACCCGTCGGCAGCAGGAAGCGGCGGGACTGCTCAAGCAGTCCGGAAGTTTCGGGGGGCAATTCTTTCAAGCAACTTCCCTGGAACGCTGGCAGTACGGGGCGGGCAGCGCGATCGTGCAGCAGATGATCCAGGCCAATCCGCAGCAGTTCCAGCTGTTCTTCAATGGGATTAAAGAGGGTCTGACCTGGCAGGACAGCCTGCTACGAGCCTACGGCATGACGCCGGAGGAACTGGCCCGGGGCTACGGTCGCACGATCGGGGTGCCGAATCTGACGCCGTAAGGGACTTGGTCCTTTCTGAGTTATCAGGGTCATCAGCGCGCGGCGCTGGTCAGCGGTTGCACCAGAGACTCTTCTTCCGTGGGAAGCCACGGGCCCTGGAGTCTTTGCTTGGCCCCAATGCACTTGTAATACAGGTCGCCGTGCCCCAGGAGGCGTTCAGCTCCCGGCTCGCCCATCGCGACATTGGACTCCAACGCACTGGTCACTCGCAACGTCACTTTGGAAGACATCAGCGAGCGGATGTTCGTGTTGAGGATCTCACGGCGGGGCTGTTGCGTGGCGAGGATCAGGTGGAACCCTGGAGCCCGACCGACCTGGGCAATCCGCTGGAATTGCTTCTCCAGATCCTTGCGTTCGTGGGAGGTCGAGCAACTGGACAGCAGGTCGGCGTACTCGTCACAGATGACCACGACGCGCCGCTGGGGGATCCCCTTCGCACGGGCATGGTCCCCCAGCGACTGGGAATTCGAGGCGGCCAGTTCGGCATTTCGACGTCCCATCCGTTCGACGAGATGCGCCAAGATTTCGGTCACATCAACTCCCTCGTGACCGGGCACGACGAGAGGCATCGCGAGAAACGGAGAGTCCTTGGCAAACTGAAACGCATTCTGCTTGGGATCGATCAACACCAATTCCAGCGTCTCGGGAGTATTCGTCATCAGCAGGCTGGCCAGTGCCGACCGCAGCCACTGGCTCTTGCCACTCCCGGGAGTACCGACCACCAGCATGTGCGCACTCGACGAGTCGGAGAGGTCGCACCACTGCCATCGACCCCTCAAATCGAGTCCGACTGGAACCTTCGTCCCGCCGAGCAGTGGCTCGTGCGGAGGCAGTTGAGAGACGACATCACGGAATCGAACCGATTGCCGATCGGGTCGCGGCAAGTCGATCGCGATCGTCCCCTCGACCACTTGAATCCCCGGCGGCGATGGGAGTTCCAGGTGCAGATGGAGCGTATCTGCTTGCGCGATCACCTTCTTCGAGGTGATCCCCTTCTCGGGAAACAGAAAGAACCGTGCGAAGGCCGGACCGATGACGGGGTCTCGCATGGAGCGACACGGAGTCCCCGCGCCGCGCAGGACACGCACCAGCTTATCGGCCATGTCGTTGATCCACTTGGGTTGGGCCTCCGTCTGAACGGGCGGAACCGGAGCGGTGACAGAGGCTGATCTCTGGGGACCAGAATCCCCGCGTGGTGCCGCGATGACATTCACTGGGGGCGGCGGGTAGGCCCGCGGAGAGCTCGCGGAAGCGCTCACCGCTGTGACCACTGGCGAGGGACTCGCGGAGACTTGGGCCAGTTCGCCGATCAATGCCCAGAGCTTCTCTCGCAGTGGCAGGAGTTGTTGTCCCTCGAACAGCCGTTCGTGCCGCTGGGGATGGAAGCTGACCACGGCGATGTCGGTTTGGTGCCCCAGTTCTCCCTCCAGCAGCAACTGGTAGAGGCACGCCTGAGCCAAGTCCAATTCGGGCGACGTGCGGCCGAGCTTCCACTCCAGCAAGCAGACGTGAGAAGTTCCGGGAACCTTCAACACCGCATCCAATTGCCCCACGATGGCGACCGGGGAACGCCAGCCGGGACGGTGGAATTCGCGGACGATCTGCCGTTCGGATTCGAAATAGTGGGCCTGTTGAGGATTGGCCGGACCGTCTTGGTTGATGGTCCACCAGAGTCCGACCAGATGATCGCAGGCTTGCTGCACCGCTTCCCACAGGTCGAGGACCGGTTGCCCCTGCCCGTGCATCGTGGCGTATTGCTGTGAGAGCAACGGACCGACGAGTTGGTCATAGACGCGAGTTTTCATCGCATGCCGCCACTCGTCCTGATCGGCGTCTTGATCGCGGAGGACGACCTCCAGGCTGCACGGAGCCCCGCTGCACAGGATGCCAGCCAGGACTTGATGAAACAGTGTTCCCAAGGCGGCCGTACTGGACCGGCCGGTACCGTTTGAACCTCCCGGCTGGGTCAGGTACAGGGCGTTGCGGATTTGGGAGACGGTCAACGTGACGGCCATGAGAGACCTTTGACGGGGCATTGGGACAGGGCGAGCGACGCGATCTGAGACGTTCCACCGACAGTCAGGGACGGCCTGGAACGGCCGTCCTACTCGGAGCTGCCCGCGGCCACGAGACTGGGGCTGGACATTCGTGAGGAGAAAACCACCGTCGGCTCCCCGTGGATCACGCCAAACAAATCGGTCCGCTGTTCGGCGGCGGTCAGGAGGGCGTCCGCCTGCTGTCCGCCGACTTCAATCGCTGCCATCGCATCCGACCAACGGGCGAGGCAGCGCACCGACAACCACTCCTGTAGCGAGGACAAGTAGACCGTGCCCGGCTCCTCGACCGCTCCCCCTGAGGGAGTGACCAGCGTCTCCGCCAGTTCCTTGAGCGAATCGGGCAGGTGGCTCCGCAACCACTCCAGCACCCGCTCCGAAGTGATTGTCTCCGCTCCACAGGCCAAGTCCCCGGCAGCGGCATCGGACAGGAGCTGCCGCAGTGCATCGAGCGCGGCCAGTGTTTGCGGAGCCACGGGCAGGAAGATCGCGTCGTTCTTCTCCAGCGTAGTCAGATGCTCGCGGGTCTTGACGGCGTGCTTGCTGATCGGGTGGCGTTCATCCCTCAGCAGGATCAGCTTGTGCAGGTTGAGCTTGCCGGGGAACAGCGTGGCCAGTGTACGGAGCCGCGCCATCAGGCTGTTACCCTGTTCCTCGCAGATCTTGATGCCGACGCGGGCTTCTTCGCGCGGGGCGGTCAGGATGTAATCGATCGCCACCCCTTGCCAGTTGGAGGCCACCTTCCAGTCGGGGGCGATCACGCTCAGCAAGCGTGGGATGCCATCGGTCAGGATCTCGGCGGTGGCCTCGGGAGTGTTGGACTGCTGCGAGTGTTCCTCACGGCGCTCCCACTCCTCTTCGAACCAGTGTTCGACGCTCGGAGGTACGGTGGTCACTGCTCCCGTACGCAGCGCCTCGAATCGCTGTGCGGCCCGCTCGATCAGCTCGCGCGGCGAGCATCCGCGCGGCCCGACCATGTCTTCCAGATCCCCCTTCGCAAATGGCCAGAGGGGACTCTGGCCCGCTGGGCGTGCCTCAGCCAATGGAGCCAGTCGTCGGATCAGCAACTGGCTGGCTTGATCGAGGTTGAGCGGGTCGAGCGCCAACCGGGCCCGGCTGCTGATGCGGTCGTGCGCCGCTCCGGAGACGGCCTCTTGCAGCAACTCGTACCGCGAGGATTGCAGGCAGGAGATCAACACCACATTCGGGTCGGAGTCGGCCAGTTCCATCAGGAGATTGCCAAACCGGTAGAACGCCTCCCGGTCGTCCGGAGTGGTCTGGAGGGCCTCAATCTGATCGAAGCACAACACCAGTGGTACATTCGCACCGGCCAGTCGCATGAAGTCAATCAGCATGCGTTGCGCGGGCAACTCCGGGTCTTCATCGCTGGTGTCGGGGGCCAGGTCGAGCCGCTGCCACGCGGACTCTGTCAACGGATCACCCCGCAACCAGTTGGTGATATCCAGTCGGTGCTGGCGCTGGAACAGGAATCCGAGAACTCGTGTGAACGAGGGGGTCAGGTTCTCGCGAAAGCGGAGTTCTTCCAGCAGACCTTCCAAGTCATCGGGCCGGTCGTCGAGCAAAAACTCCCGCCACAGCGACATGTCTCCATCGCCTTGGGCGACTTCCATCAGCCGCGAAATCACCATGCGTTCCAACTGACAGGGAACGTTGCCGCCCGCCCGCAACAGGTCGCTGGCCACGCACCGCCGGACATGCCGTGCCAGCGAACTGGGATTCGTGTTCAGCCGCACATAGGCGAAGGCCTGGCTCAACTGCTGCCACGTCGGCTGAGTGCAGTCATCGATCAGCCGTCGCCGAAGCCTGCCGATGAGGTGCGTCTTGCCACTCCCCGGCTGGCCGTGAATCAGGAGGCCCCGCCCGCTGGAGCCCGGCGGTGCGTGGCGGGCTTCCTCGACCGCCTGGCAACACGTGTCAAACACCGAGCGATGGATCGCGCCGACATCGGCAACGGAGTCGCTGACCATCCACGGGTCGCCGACCACCGCACCGTGAAAGGGATTGGGCGCTGTTCGCAGCCGCTGGGACAAGTCGCTCATGAGTGCTTCCTCAACGAGACCACGTTGTAGTATTTCCCGTGTTCATCCTGGACCAGAGCGTCTCGCTCGGCGTCCGTCCGCCAGTGGGAGTGGTCGTCGCGTTGCAGGGCGATCTTCCAGTCCGCAGCCAGTTGGAGGATCGTCCGATCGAACGTGGCCTTGTCGAATTGGAAGTCGAGTCGCTTGCGGACCTCGACCAGGGAGACCACATCCCCCGTGGCCACTTGCGGATTGATCTCGTGCATCGCCTGCAGGATCAACTCGGCGTCGGAGAGCGCGGTGGATGCCGGGACCGGGTGGGGCAGGGCCTGCGGGCCCACGCACATCGGGAGCGGGCTCTGGGCGATCGGGGCGATGGCCCCGGCAGCGGGCGTCACGGCGGACGGCACCGGCTCGTCAAACGTGACTTTCGCAGTCCACCCCGCGAGTTCGTCCCGACCGACCGACAGCTTCAGGGCCAGCTTCTCAATCGCGTGCTTCAGGTAGTCCACCGGGTCCACGGCCCGGACGCTGTACAACGGGGTGCGAGATCCCAGGTACGCGGGATGTTTTTGAATGCGACCCTCGGCCACCAGTTCCCTGAAAGCGGAGTCGACTCCGGTTCTCGGAACGAGTCCTTGCACCGTGGCCAACTGGCTGACGGGCCGACAGACCTCGGACTGGGACTTCATCTCCCTGGTCAAACGCTGTTGCAGGCTCTGTTGCACCCACGCCTTCGGGGACGAGTGCCAGTACAGCGGCTTGTCCGCTTTGCCGAACCGCCAGACCTGCCCGGCGTCGAGGGCCTCGTGCAGCAGTCTCTCGATCTCTGCCACCGACGCTTGCAACAGCTTCGGCAGTTGCTGGCGAACCCACGCCGCGGACTCCGGCCTGGCAGCAGCTTGCAGCGCGGTGAGGAGATGCTCCTGGTTCAACCCGGAAGCCGTCTCCGCAGGGGTCGTCTGAGTGGTCATGGGGGAATCATCTCCGGGATGGGGGAACTCCATGGATATTCTGCGACGGAACCACGATGACCGTCTCCCCGACGAATCACAAGCCGATCCGCACCGAATTCTCCGGTTCCGTGGGAGAGGTCGCAAGACGGGCGTCATAAATGCAACAGATTTCCTGAACTCCGAGAGAGGACGCCCGCCCAGGGCATTTCGACCCGACCCCTGCGGAGATGGGAGTCCGGGCTGCAGCCTGCTCCCGAGCAGCCCTCAGGCTGGATTCTCATGCCAAAATCAAGAGTGGACGGGGCACCAGTCCGTTGCGTCCGTTGAAAAATGTGTCGGGAGCAGTATGGTGGGGTGATTCGGGTTCCTCCGCATTAGGCTCTCCCATGCTCCAGTCTCACACGTTCCTGGTCTGTCTGCTGGAGTTGGCCCTGTTCTTTCCGGGTTCGGGACTGACTGACGAGCCGCCGAAGCCCGACCAGCCCCCGCCCGAAGCGAAAGCGGCTCCGCTCGTGTTTGATCTGCCGGGGATCGATCGCCAGCGGGCCGCGTCGGCGATGCAGTCGGTGGCGTTGATCAAGGCGGGGAAGCTGGCTGAGGCTCAGACGCTGTTGGAGAAAGCGATCCAGCAACCGGAACTCGATGTGCCGGTGTTGCAGTACAACCTGGCCTGCGTGCTGGCTCTGCAATCGAAAATCGAACCCGCGCTGGTGCAACTCGAACGGGCCGTCAAGTCGGGGATTCTCGATCTCAAGCTGCTGGATCAGGACACCGACCTTGTCGAGTTGCGAAAGAGCCCGCGGTTTGCGGAGATTCGGAAGCTGGCGGAGACCTCTCGCCAGAACCCTCCCGTGAGTGCGGTCCTGCCGGTCCAGCCTCGCAAAGTCGAGGGCGGCATCGCCCAGGTCGATCCGCTCAACACGCAGTGGCGTCCCGAACTGGGGCTGATGATCGTGCAGCATGAGTTCCCGCCGCCCGACCCGCACCTGGAGATCTCCAAACAGGGCGGCGTGGTCGGCGATCTGCTGCGACAGTGGGCCAAAGAGGGGACAGCCGCCGGGCTGCACGGCGTCCTGTACGACAATCATGATCGCGACCACAGCAACATGTCATATGACCAGTTCCCGCAGTTGGCCCGCGTGGAGTACAGCCAGGAAGCGAAGCAGCGTGGACTCGATTTCGGCCTGCAAGTCCATTTCGGCCACAGCGCCCCCCTGATCGGGAACGCCAGCGTGGCGATGACCTCGGGACCGTTCTGGCGGAGCATGACGCGACTGGCGATGAGCCAGGAGGCGACCGCCCGCGTGCAGTTGCTGCACTATCTGCAGAACCAGCTCTACTTCTATCCCGAGCACAATGACCACGACGAAAACTACGGCGACGTGTTTCATGCGAACACTCCGTTTGTCGTGACTTCGCAAGGCTCGTCCGGGTCGGATCGCGAGTTCATGGACGCCTGCATGGCGACGACGGCGGCGTTCCAGCCCGAGACCCAGAAGAAGATTTTCCAGGCGGGGTTGCTGGCACCGACGCTGCAAATGATTCTGCGCCGCAGCCTGAAGGGGATCGAGACGCCGGAGAATTACCTGACCGGGGCGGCTCACCCCTCGGTCTTCGACGGGACGACGTTGAATCCGGAAGGGATGGTCCGTCTGGCGCATTCGATCGCCCCCGTGGAGTTACCTCCGCTGGCGCTGCTGAACGTGGAGCTGGAGGCGCTGGGCCGACCGGGGATCGATTACTTTGAAGCCGGTCCGGCGGAGGCGATCTTCACGACGCCGGTGGCGATCTCGCGGATGGTGCGTTCGACGGCGAAGACGCGCTCGCTGACCGTGTCAGCGGCCCAGAGCAAGGACTTCAACAATCTGCCGCTGACGTTCGAGTGGCGACTGCTGCGGGGAGACCCGGCACTGGTCCGCATCCAACCGCTCGGCGAGAAGGGGGACCGGGCGAAGATCGAGGTCGACTGGGCGACCTCGCGTCCGATCCCGACCGATCCCTCGCGATCGAGCTTCCGCGTGGATGTCGCGGTCTTCGCTTTTAACGGCCACCATTACTCCGCCCCGAGTTTCCTGAGTTGGGCATTCCCTCAATGCGAAGAGCGGACCTACCACACCGATGGCCGCATCGAGTCAGTGACGTACCGCGTGCCGCAGGAGCCGAAGCAGTACACCGACGGGCTGCTCTACACGCCCCGAGAATGGAAGGACGATTACCGTTACTCGCCCGAGCAAATACTTCTCGGCTGGCACCGGACCTTCGGCCCCGACCAGGCGGCACAGGACTTCACGTCGCAAGGTTTCCTGATTCAGAAACAGGATGCCCAGCTTCGCCCCCTGGAGGCCGCCGTGGTCGTCTATCAGCGCGAGCAACTCCCGAATGCAGCCCCGGCGTTGAAGCCGGTCATCGGCCCGAAACGATTCACGTTCACCTACAGCGGGGAAACCGATCTGATCGGCACGTGCACCGCACAACCGCCGCCCGACGTCCCGTAATCACCAGCAATTTGGTGACTCACGGATCACTGAAGGGACATCTCTGAGAAAGTGTCGCTGTCCCACTTGAGTCGCTTCAGAATGGATGTGCCGGACATCGCCAACCCTCCCCCTTTCATTTTTCAGTCCCAATTTTTCGGTCTTCCTCCGGACATGGAGTGAGCAAGAGAAGCATGGAGACAGACAAACAGCGACAGAAAAATCAGAGAACTGGCCCTGCCTGTTTGCGGAACACTGATTCTATGAGGCGAGCGGTCGAGAAGATGTTCCCCGTAGGATGGCCTTTCCAGGCTGTCCCCCGGCGGGAGATGCACAGGATGGCCTGGAAAGGCCAGAGCCACCCTGCCTGTTGTCCGATGAGGGACACCCGAGAATAACCCACCGTTTCCAAGGCGGAACCACGCCAGTCGACGAACCGCCCAGTCCCGCCAGGGACGGCAGAACCCCGCTCGCCCCAAACCGCGAGTCACGCGAATCAGTCTCTTCATGATCTTGTCCCCATGATCTTGTGATTCTTCTTCAGGCGTTCACGGACTGTTCGGGACCGAAGAGAAGAGGATGACAAGATCATGGGGACAAGATCATGAAGAGGGGCACAAGTCGGTGGAGCGGTGACACCCACGAGCCACTAAGGACATGGTCCAAAACAACTTCCCGGTTTATCGGGTTTGCGGTAGAGTCCCGTCTTGAGGGAGCGTGGCGGGCCGGGGAGGGTGGGCATGGAGGCC
>JAYTFV010000212.1:0-3544 GCA_043734065.1 Planctomycetota bacterium | reverse complement strand
GGTCGGAACGGTCGTCGACCGGACGACGACGCACCTCGACTGGTATCCGACACTCCTCGCGATGACCGGGACGGAACTGCCGCAGGATGTCCCCGTGCATGGGCGGAGCATTGTGCTGCTCCTGAAGGGAGAAACGCCCGAGTGGTCGGATGAGTTCTACTCTGAGTACAGCATGCGGACCGGAGCCAAGGTCGACATGCGCTGCTGGCGGACTCCGCAGTGGAAGCTGACGATCGACTACCGGCATCGCGACCGGGACGAGATGTACGATCTCGCGAACGATCCGCATGAGACGACCAACCTGATCGCCAGTGATCGACGCGAGGTGCAGGAGATGCGAGAATCCCTCGCTCGGAAGATTCTGGCGAGGATGCAGGAGATCCACGACCCACTGCTGGTCGATCTTCCGGACCCCGAGCCCAAAGGCCCCTGATGTCTGACTCGTTCCCCAGTCACGATCCGCATGACCCGAACGTCAGCGTTCGTCGGCGACTGCTGCTGATGGTCGCGGGCGGGTTGGCCACGGTGTTGATGCTCGCCTGCTGCATCTGCGGCGGGGCGATGTTCTACTTCCGCCCGAAGATCGAACAGAGCCCAGAGAAGGCGCTCGCGCTCACGAAGCAAATGTTGCGCGCGATCACGATCCCCGAGGGCTTCGAACCGCGCGGGACGATCGAACTCAACGTGTTTCATCAGCTGCAAGTCAGTGCGGCGTATTACGAAATGCCGAAGGTCGACAGCGTCCTAGCTCTGATCCATGTCGAGAGCCGCTGGAGTTCCCAGGCCCGAGTGCGGCAACACATCCGCGAGACGTTGCTGGATCGCGGTGGGGCCGAGGTGCCGCTCCTGGTTCAGGAGCGTGAAGTCCGCGAAGTGCCCGTGGGCCCCGACATCGTGCGGTTCGAATTCTCGACGGGTAAAGACCTGGCCACCGACAAGACCTACAAGCTCGTCGAGGGTCTCGTCCCCGGCACCACCGGGGACGTGCTGGTCTGCTTCAAGATCGACTCCGATGCCTGGGATGAGGCAGCCGTGCTGACGATGCTGAAGTCGATTCAGTAGGGCCTAGAGCCAGAGGCCCACTGGCTCCCTACTCCCTACCCAACCGCGGCTCTCCCGTCTACCATCCCCGCATGGCCGCCATCGAAGTTCGCAACCTGTCCAAGCAATACCGCGTGTATCAAAAGCGCGAGGGGATGTGGGCGTCCGTCCGGGGGTTGTTCCGTCGCGAATACAAGACCATCGACGCCGTGCGCGATGTGAGCTTCACCATCGAAGAGGGAGAGATGGTCGCCTTTCTCGGGCCGAACGGGGCCGGGAAGACGACCACGCTGAAACTCCTCTCCGGGCTGATCTTTCCGACCTCGGGCACGGCCACCGCACTTGGCTATGTCCCCTGGGAACGCAGCTACGACTACCGGCGGCGGTTCGCGCTGGTCATGGGGCAGAAGAACCAACTGTGGTGGGATCTGCCCGCGCAGGAATCGTTTCGTCTGCACAAAGAGATCTATGGAATCGAGACCGAACAATTCCGCCGCCGCCTGGACGAGCTGATCTCGCTGCTGGAGGTCGGCCAGTTAGTGGGTCGTCCGGTGCGTGAGTTGTCCCTCGGTGAACGGATGCGGATGGAGTTGATCGCTTCACTGCTGCACAGCCCCGATCTACTTCTCCTCGATGAGCCGACGATCGGTCTCGATGTCGTCTCACAACGCAAGGTGCAGGAGTTCCTCAAGTTCTACCAGTCAGAGCACAAGATCACCGTGCTGCTGACCAGCCACTACATGAAAGATGTCGAGGCCCTCTGCACCCGCGCCGTCGTCATCAACCAGGGAGTCATCAAGCACGATGGCCCGCTGGCCGAGATCGTCGAACGCTTCAGCAAGGACAAAGTCATCCAACTCCAGATCGCCGGCGAGGCCCCGCCGAACCTGGAACAATACGGCACCGTCCTGGAAAACAAGCCCCCCCGTATCAAGCTCAAAGTCGAACGCACCCGCGTCCCCGCCACCCTCAGCGCCTTGCTGAACCAGTGCCAGATCGAAGACATCAGCGTCCAGGATCGCCCGCTGGAAGAAGTCATCGGGGAGTTCTTCACGGATACGACGACGGCTCCTCCCCCAACGGAAGAGCAAACATGATGATGCGTTCTCGGTCCCAAGCTCCGCTTGGGAACGCATATCTGCGAAGCTCCGCTTCGCCTCGCGAGTCAAGTATCACTCCACATGTTCATTCAAGGAACGACCCCGGAGGGGTCACAGCCATTAGCCGGTGGTTGAGCGTAGCGACACCACCGGTCTGCTCGTACACCGTGTGCTGCATCCCGGAGGGATGCCAGCAGACTTCCGGTGGACCACAAATGCTCCGCAGGATTGATTTGCGTTTTGAAACAGTCAGGCCATCCGTCGCAAGCATTACGTGCTGGAATCCCTCCGGGATTCGGCTCTTGATCGAGTTTCTACTCCGGTGGTGTCGCTGCGCTCAACCACCGGCTAATCGCTATCATCCCTCCGGGATGGGAGTCGCTCTGATCTCTCCGTCCCTCCGTGCCTCCGTGGTTCACCCTTCCCGAAAGAGTCAGAAGGCAGGCAAGAATGCCTGCCCCACGGCCTCTAAGGAGGCGAGCCGATGACCCTCCCTCACCGTTTTCGCGTCTACTGGCTGATCATGCGGACCTCAATGGCCGAGCGGTTCGCGTACCGGTCGGACTTCGCGCTGGGGACGCTGTTTCGGTTTCTGCCGATCATCACGCAGGTGTTCCTGTGGGGCGCGATCTTCGGCACGATGGACACGACTTCCGACAAGCAGATCGCTGGGTACAAGTACGGCGAGATGGTCGCGTACTACTTAATGGCCATGCTGGCGCGGGCCTTCTCCAGCATGCCCGGTCTGTCGAGCGGGATCGCCCGCGACATCCGCGAAGGGACGCTCAAGAAGTACCTGATCCAGCCGATCGACATGCTCGGCTATCTGTTCTGGTATCGCGTGGCCCACAAGCTGGTGTACTACGTCGTTGCGACGATTCCTTTTGTGATCGTGTTCTACCTCTGCCGCAACTACTTCCCCGGCTGGCCCGATGGGCTGACGCTGGCAGCGTTGGTGGTCTCGCTAAATCTGGCGTTTCTGCTCGGGTTTCTGATTGAGAGCTTGCTGGGGCTGATCGCGTTTTGGTTCTTAGAGGTCAGCTCGCTGCTGTTCATCTATATGATGCTGAATTATTTCTTGTCAGGCCACATGATCCCGCTCGACCTGTTGCCGGGCTGGGTCGAGTGGTTGCCATTCAAGTATCTCGCGTATTTCCCCTGCAAGTTGGCTCTCGGGAAATACAGCCATGCCGAGATGGGGCGCGAGCTGCTAATCGAGGTCGCTTGGGTGATCGCCCTGCTCTGGTTCAACCGCTGGGTATTTGCGAGTGGATTAAAACGGTACGGGGCCTATGGCGGATAAGTGGTTCATCCGACTATTTGGGGGGATTTCGAAATGCCTGACGGCATAGGGATTTACGGAGGCATGGCTCCAATGCGGCCTTTGCCGGGATTCCAAGAGG
>JAYTFV010000211.1:0-11972 GCA_043734065.1 Planctomycetota bacterium | reverse complement strand
CCTCTTGGAATCCCGGCAAAGGCCGCATTGGAGCCATGCCTCCGTAAATCCCTATGCCGTCAGGCATTTCGAAATCCCCCCAAATAGTCGGATGAACCATGTTTCCGCAGCACAGCAATGTCTGCAAAACCTGAACTGTTGGGTTTCGCTTGTTCTTCGAACCGTCAAGAAGAGTGATCGACACGGCCAGAATTTCTGGGGCTGTGTGAACTACCCGCGTTGCCGCGAGACGGTCGAAGTGTCTTCCACCGCCTCGTGCAGTCCCTGAATCTTCCGGCCCTCACCCTGCCAGAATCGATTCGCACTCCGCTCGACCTGCTTGTCCCCCTCCCCCAGACCGGCCAACAAACTCGCTCCACTGCGGTCAGCCAATGCCCGCCCCCGATGCCAAAACATCGCACGCTTCACGCTGCGCACATTGGACAGCTACGCGATAGCACCCGCCGAGTCGTCACAGACCGGCGTGCCGCGGATCACTTTGGTTACGGACATGCCGCGATGTGAGTTGTGCTGAAATGTCAGAGCGGCTTGACGGCTTCCAGGATCAGCGATTCCAACCGCAAGAAACCGGGCGGCATGCGTGTTTCGAACTCCAGGTTCCGCAGATGGACATCCTCGGAAGAGTTCAACTCAGCCCTGACCACTCGGGCAAATCCCGCCCGCTCCAGTGCGGTACGCAGAGCGGCCTCATCATAGATGAACTGGTGGCCCCAATTTCGCACAAAGCTGTTAATTACAAAAGCGGGCGCGACTTGCGGAGCCCAGGGGATGAAACGCTGCGTCGACCAGGAGAGATACTCCTGTTGGATCGGGGAGGGCTGCGGACGGACCAAGTCGATCAAAAAGGCCAAATCCGGTGTCACCAGACGAATTCGGCCCCCCGGCTTCAGCACGCGGAAGCATTCCGAGATCATGGCCGCCCCCGCAGAGTAGGGGACGTGCTCAATCATGTGCTCACTGTACGCGAGGTCAAACACGCCATCCAGGAATGGATAACGTCCCACCGCATTAAGATGCATTACCTCAAAAGTGCGCGGGTGATAGTCCGTGTTCAGCCACCCCGTGAGCCGGTGGCTGCCGCAGCCCAAATGCAGCCGCTTGGGGCCGGACTGTTGAAAATGACGCTTGATGAGTTTCTGATCCGATCGTGTCAGGGCACGGCAGGTCCGCGACGCAGCACGGCGAACGGTTTCCAGTAGACTCGCCGCGGTCCCCTTCAGGCCGATTTGCTCCACAATGGTTTTGATTGAGGATATCATCAATGTTCTCTGGAAAGGACGGATGCCGCGCTGAAAAACTGTTCTCGGCAGGATCGCCTGTGGGGGGGATCTGTGCCACCCGGACCCACCGAACATGGGTCAGTTGCGGTGGGCAACCATCCAGCCGCCATGTCCGTATTCGTCGCGCACCCGCGTGTTGAACCCCGCAGCCTCCAGGTGCTGCACCAACTGTTCGACAGTATGGGCTCCCCGCAGCTCGGTATGATATTGAATGAGGAGCAAATCCACCCGGCGCAACACCTCGACCGGGGTGCTCATCAGGATGGGGAATTCAGCCCCTTCGCAGTTGAACTTCATCAGGTCGCAATGATCGATCCGCTTCGCCTGGAAGAAATTCACCAAAGTGTCGGCGGGCACCGTTTCCCCCGAGGAGGACAGGGGTTTCATGATCGAATGACCCCAGTTGCCATCCGCATGGAACAGCCGGATCTCGCCCTGTTTGTCAGCCAGTGCCAGGCGGCTGGTGTCGATGTTCGACATCTTGTTCAGGGCGATGTTGATACGCAGGTAGTTGTAGGTTTCCTGGCTGCACTCGATGGCAAAAATCCGTCCTTGAGGGGATTTCCGAGCAGCCTGCAAGGAGAACAGGCCAATGTGAGCCCCAATGTCCACCACGACATGGTTCGGAGCGGGTCGGTATTCGGGAAATCCCGAAAAGAAAAGATCCTCCTCGATCCCCATGTGGATCACCTGCTCGTCCGCGGTGCCGGTCCGGTATGCGATCTCAAAGTCCCCGAAGGTGCCGATTTCCAGGTGATAGCCGAACTCCGTGGGACGGAACGCCAGAGCGGCATTGCGGCAACTTCGACCCAGCAGCCGAAACCGATTGCGTATGATTCGCAACGGTTTGCGAACGATCTGTGGAATCCATGGATTCATGAATGAAGTGACAATGCGGGGAATGAGGTCTCGAACTTGGACAGCGGCGGATTGTTTCTGATGTGGACGTGAAAATATAGAACTGGCGGAATAGCACTGTCAATGAGTTTCCGCAGCCAGAAGGGGAGGGGGAAGCAGAAAAGGGCAGGAAGCAGAAAAGGGCAGGAGGAAGCAGAAAAGGGGTCAGGTCACATTGATTGGTCATTTGAAGAAAACAATGCGGGGTAGCACCGGTTGACCGCTTTGGGCCTACCGGTGTGCCAACGGCACAGGCGATTGGCGTGGAGGCGACTCTCCGTGCCAGAAGCTCTTCTGGCTTCGCCACCGGGCTGATCCTGAAAGAGGAGCAGAGATTCACAAGATCATGAAGGACAAGATCATGAAGAGGCTGGCTCAATCGCCTCACGGTGGGGGTGGGAGCGGGCTTCTGTCGTCCCTGACGGGACTGGGTTGGTTGTCTGTGGATCAGGCCCACCGCTGAAACGGTGGGCTATTTTCGAGTGTCCCTGACGGGGCAAAAGCCTGCATTTCCAGTCGGGAATGAGTACCTGGGAAGCCCTAGCCCTTCAGGGTTGACGAGCTGCTCGAATCCCAAGGGATTCTGCGTAGGATGGCGACCACACTCCTTCGGAAGTCTTCGCCCGGCGAACGATCATGGAATTCCCGCATCGCATGCCACTCGCCTGATTCCCCGGACTCCGTTCGATTCACTCCGATCCCCGAGATCACAATTCATGGATCGGAGCCTCTGACACCGAAGCCGCCCAGAATTTGAGCTGTTCGCAAAGTTCGTCGTCTCGAACGCCTTGACACCCTGGGAGGCGACGGGCATAGTCCCTTTCAGCGACTGGTCGGGTTCTCCGCCTCGCCTCTCTCGACGTATCTCCCTATCGTTTGACGGTCCTCGGTCCACCGGATTCCGATCATGACGTTGCCCACTTGGTTTCAGAATTTCTCGCAGCGATTCGGCTGGCAGCCTGCGAAGCCTCCCCGGCGACGGCAGCCTCAGCGGCTCGCCACGCGGGTGCTGGTGCCGGAAGACCGCATTCTAATGTTCGGCCTGACCGACGATACCTATCGGATGGAGATGAACTCCGTCCCGGCCCATATCCGGGTGATCAAGGCTGAGGGGAGTTCGTCCAGCCCGTCATCCAGCCCGCTCAGTATTATCAGTCATAGCAATCCCCACGACGCGATGGGCCAGCTCGTTGGCGGGACGTTCGTCACCAATGACGGCGGCGAACTCGTCTACACTCCCGCCCCGAATTTTGTCGGCAACCTGTCGTTCACCTACACCGCCCAGGATGACAACGGCGAGCAAGCAATCGGGAATGTGACCGTGGAAGTCACCGCCGGATCGGGCAGCGGCTCGGGCACCGGATACGGTTCCGGGTCGGCATCGGCATATACCTCCAGTTCGGGGTCGGGGACTGGCTACGACTCCAGCATGGGGTACGGCTCAAGTTCCGGCTCTGGAATGGGCATGGGCTACGACTCCAGCATGGGCTACGGGTCGAGTTCCGGCTCTGGGTCAGGCATGGGCTACGACTCCAGCATGGGCTACGGTTCGAGTTCCGGTTCTGGATCGGGCATGGGCTATGACTCCGGCATGGGGTACGGGTCGGGTTCAGGGTCTGGATCAGGCATGGGCTACGACTCCGGCTCAGGGTCGAACTCGGGTGCTGGCTCTGGCCTGGGCATGAGCATGGGGTCCAGTTCGGGCTATGGCGCGAGTTCCGGCATGGGCCTGGGCTATGACTCCGGCATGGGATCGGGGATGGGATACGACTCCGGGTCGGGCATGGGCCTGGGGTCAGGCAGTTCTTCTGCCATTGCCAATACCGGATTGGGATTGATGTCAGGTTTAGGCTATGGCATGGGAACTGCCTCCAGCATCGGGGCGACTGTGAATACACTCTCGCCAATCACATCGCAGACGTATGTCAACTCGATGACTACGGGCGGCACGGGTTCGGGAGGCTCGGTGATGATGTCTGGCTCCAACAATGTCAGCTTCTCGGGGATGACGAATAGTCCCAGCAACGGGGGCTATACGGCGGAGACCTATGCGGTTGGAAGCCCGAATCCCGCTACTGAGGGTGCCGACATGGGGGCTGCGTTCGGGGCAGTGAGCCTGGAAGATATGAAGTCCGTTCTTCAAACAATGGCTGACAGTGAGGCCCAGCCCACGTCACCCGACGCCGCGACTCTCGCTGTGGAGGATGTATGGCTGGTCGTATGGTGGGACGAGCCGATCACCAGCACGGCCATCGAGACACACTATTCCAGCTACTATGATGCCAGCAATCCCGATTCGAACCCGCTGTACGGCAATCACACTGTCACAACGACCACTATTAACGGCCTCACTATCGAGTCCGATGTGGGCTACTTGGTGACGACCGTTCGGGAATCCGGCAACGGCACGACGACAACGACAACGACCCGTCACGAAGATAGAATTCACTTGGGAGCCTTTGAACCCAGTGCATGGAGTCAATTCTGGTCAGGGTATGTCAACAACCTGAATCCCTGGAGCGAATCTCATCAAGCCCCTGTCGACGGCTGGGACCAAGCGGGGATGATCGTCCAAAAAGGATCGATTATTGTCGGCGGTACGGCGACGGTCGCGGTCGGTGGTCTGGCGGTCGCCGGAGTGGATGTCGTGATTACTGGAGTCGCGGCTGGCACGGTCATTCCCGCATCCATCCCCTTCACCGCCGCAACAGCTGGGGCCGTTGTAGCAGCCGAGCAAGCAGCGCTAGTAGAAGCGGCAACGGCGGCAGCGGCGGCGGCAGAAGAGATAGCAGCCCTAGCAGCAGAGGTAAAGTTAGTCGCAGCAGAAGCAGAGTTGGTAGGAGCAGTAGAGGCGGCAGCGCTAGAAGAAGCAGCATTGATAACAGAGGCAATGGCAGAAGGTGCATTAGAAGCAGAGATCTTAGCAGCAGAGGCAGCAGCCGCTACGCCCATGCTCCTTGCTGAAATCGCATCTGCAGAAGCTGAAATCGCTTCGCTGGATGCGGCCATTGCAATCGGAGAAGCTGAGTACGCGGGGTATATAGCAGCATCAGAACTTGAAGTAGCAGCAGAAATGGCAGAAGTCATTGCATCTCAACAAGCTATGCGTGCCATTGCTCAAGATGTCCTAACGAACCTGATTTCCTGCCTTCCTCCATTTTAAGGAAACACGAGATCTTCAACTTCAGGTCACTTGAGTTCCCAGCTCACTCAGGAGGCATTCATGCCAAATCCACAACAGTCTCATCGGTTAACCGCCGAGGAATTCCGGGAGATTCAAGCGGCGGGACCACTCGTCGAGGAAATGCGTGCGGATCGGATGAAGGCAATTGCCGCTCTCCACAGTGACTCTCCGGTCCTGCAGAGAGTTGCATTGCGTGCGATTTCGAATTCAGCCGATGCGGAGGTGCCGTTGTGCGAGTTCATCTCCGCGTCCGTCGGTGATGTTCGCGGTCATGCGATTTCCACGTTGGCACTGGTCCGCTGTAAGAGTTTCGGTAGACCAATCTCAGAAACGATCGCGGAATATCTTTTGAACCCAGAAACTGACGATGACGCGCGTGCACATATTTACAATTACTTAAGGTTTAGTGTTTGCAGTCCGGAAGCGAGAGACACGCGAGATACTCGGGTTGAGCGACTTGCCATCGAAGAAGTGGACCCCGAGGTCGTTAAACGATGTATTGCAGCAGATCGACTATCACCGGGCCTTCAGCCCAAACCTCGCATCAAGGCGATGCAAATTTATGTGCGAGGAGTTGAAGCGATTCGCGCCCAGCGTTTCACAGAAGCCGAACAACTCTTGCGGCAGGCAGCTGCGACCTACCGAACAGGTCTCCCCTATCAGACGCTCGGCGAACTCTATGAAAGACTGGGCCGTTTGGACGATGCGGTGGCTGCCTTGTCTCTCGCCGTTGAAATTGAACCTCGCATGGCGATGCTGTACCGGTTGCGTGCGCGAATTTACCGAAAAGCTGGCCACTCCTCACTCGCTCAAGCTGACGAAACGCGGGCGGACGCACTCGAGAACTCGAATTGAGGGGAGCAATTTAGGTGTCAAGAAGCCATCGGGCGGGGTGGCGGGGTGGCCCAGACATCGCTTTGGATGTCTGGGTGACGCAGGAACAAGAGGGTTTAAAGGGTGAGCTTGTCCTCCGTGACCTCTTGTCGCTTCGCAACCCATACGCTCAAAGCAGCGTCTGGGCCACCCGCCATTGTTGCGGCTGGATGCGTTCGACCGCATCCCGCCCGAGCGCTGGCCGAACTGGTGGGACAACGAGGTCGTGAAGGCCGACAAGGTGTTCCGCTGGGACACGCTGTCGATGCTCTCGTTCCATCCGGGCAATCGGGCAGTGTTAATGAAACAGTTAAAGACAGCCGCCGCTCCGCTCAACCACGAAATCTGGAAGAACCTCAAGCTGCGGGCCGAGTCGACGGTGCGGACGAGGCGGTGGGACTTCATGACGGAAGAGGAGTGCCAGAAAGTCCTGACCCTCCCCGCCCCGCCCACCCCCGGCAAAGACACCGAAGGCGGCCCGGCGAGGCCGTTTCCGAAGGACGAATGAAGGGGCTGGCCAGACGAGAGGGCAAAGACGAGAGAGGAGAGCCAGACCTTGTGGCTATTTCTGGAAGAAGGCTGTGGTAGTTCGCGCCGGGCTTGAATCGCGGCGTTCATGCGTCGACTTTCGGTATTTCGCACATCCATGAAATACAGACCCCGCGAATTCGGTTGTCCCGTGAAAAACATGCGGAAGTAAATCGATCTCTTTTCCAGTCTGCTTTCTCCTCTCCCCGCCGGTCGATAGGATCAATGCGAATGCGAATCTGATTCCGATCTTCCGAGGAGTGAGTCTTGAACATCTTTCGATGGGTCATTGTGGTGAGTGTCTGCTGGGTGAGTGCCTCACAGGGAATGATCACTCTCCGCGCCGAAGAGCAGCCGACCGGACTCGCTCAGTGGGAGACCGCCATCCAGAAGTTCGAAGCCGCCGACAAGGCCACGCCTCCGGTGCCGGGCGGAGTCGTGTTCTATGGCAGCTCGAGCATCGGGATGTGGGATCTCCCCACCTCGTTCCCGAAACTTCAGACCGTGAACCGGGGGTTCGGCGGGTCGGACATGGCCGCCGCGGCTCACTTCTATGAACGGGTCGTGCCGCAGCACCAGCCACGTGTTGTCGTGCTGTACGAGGGCGACAACGACCTCGCCAGTGGACGCAAACCCGACCAGATTCTTTCCGAGTTCGAGACGCTCGTCACCCAGCAGCGGGCCGCTCTCCCGAAGGCCCAGATGATCTGCCTGTCCATCAAGCACAGCCCCGCGCGAGCCAAGCTGCGACTCGACCAGGAGGCGGCCAATGCCCTGCTCCAGGCCCGCTGTGCCCGCGATCCGCATCTGGTATTTGTCGATCTGGCGAGTGCGTTGCTCGACGATCAAGGACAACCGCAAGCCAAGTACTTCAAGCCCGACAAGCTGCACCTGAACCCGGACGGGTACGCGGTGTGGAACGCGAAGCTGCTGCCGGTGATCGAGGCGGCGCTCAAGGCTCCGAAGACTCAGCCCTGAAGCACCGTGAGACGGGACGAGGATTCGCCACTCCTCTGCTCCCCGGGACGGGCACACCCCCTTGTGACATCGAGAGTCTCGATGGTTTACACTGCCTGAAGCGTGTGTGTCGCTGCCCCTGTTCCAGACCGAGGAGACCTCCATGTCGCTGTTCCGCCGGGTAGTTTCGCGCGGAGCGCTGCTCGTGGCGGGGATGCTCCTCCACGGTGCAGAAAGGGCTCGGGCCGAAGAGGCCCCGCCCGTCGCGCCGCCGGGGTTGCAGGTCTTCGAGCAGAACCTGATCGATATCATTGC
Source organism: Planctomycetota bacterium (assembly GCA_043734065.1). GTDB lineage: Bacteria > Planctomycetota > Planctomycetia > Planctomycetales > Planctomycetaceae > TH-plancto1. The sequence continues at coordinate 3,938 of JAYTFV010000211.1, read as the reverse complement.
CAAGAGCGAAGGCGCGGTCGTGGCGATCGCGCGGGTATTGCCCGAGGATCAACAACCGGACGACCTGCCGCGAAACCCCTTCGGAATTCAAGCGCCGCCGGGGCCTGTCGACTCGTCGTTCATCCCGCGCGAGTTTGCCAGCGGTGTGATCCTGGCCCGCGACCCGGACGATGGGGCGCGGTATGTCCTGACCCCCCGGCATGTCATCACCGGCAGTCGACAGCGTCCGGCAAAGCAGCCGGAGTCGGTCCAGTATTTCGTGAAGCTGGCCTCGCGGCATGTGGTGCAGGGGGTGCTGTATAACCAGGACGAACGCAGCGACCTGGCTGTGCTCAAACTCGATCTGGCGTCGGTCGGGCTCATGGCGGACAAGGTGCCGACATGTACGTTGGGTGAGGCTGAGAAACTTCGCAAGGGGAGCGTTGTCGTGGGACTGGGCAACCCCTATGCGATCGCCCGCGACGGGTCGGCCAGTGCCAGCCTGGGCCTGATCAGCAACATCTCTCGTCGCTCGTCCGAAGGGGAAAACCGCCCCGACGCGAGTGAAGAGTCGGGCACGATCTTTGAGTACGGGGCCTTGCTGCATGTTGACCTGCGTCTGCAACTCGGGACCAGCGGAGCGGCGATCGTCAACACGGATGGGAAGCTCGTCGGACTGGCCACCTCCCTCGCGGCTCTGCGGGGGTACGAGTCTTCGGTCGGTTTCGCGATGCCGTTCGATGCCGATGTCCGCCGCATCGTGAAGTCGCTGCTGGATGGCCATGAAGTCGAGTACGGGTTTCTGGGAGTGAAACCCATTGACGCCACACTCAGTGGTCAGCGAGATCGCAGCGGCCAGTGGCTACCGGTCTCCGCAGCCAAGCTCTACATACTGGCCCCGCAGTCCCCCGCTGATCAGGCGGGCTTGAAGCAGGGCGACTGCGTCCTGGCCGTGAATGGTCAGCCCATCTCGGGGAGTGCCGAACTGATGCTGAAGGTGGGACTGCTCGGGCCCGATGCCTCGGTGCGTCTGGACATTTGGAGGCCGAGTCGCGGGGAGCGGATGGAGACCGTGGCCCGGCTCGGCAAGTGGCCCGTGTACGATGACACCTCGATCATCGCCCCGGTCCCGCGCCACCCCGCCTGGCGCGGCTTCACGGTCGACTACCCGACCGCCCGTCGCCGGTTCATGCCCAGCAGCCCCTTGAGTCGTTACAACAGAGCCGTCGTGGTCACCCAGGTCGACGAAGGCGGGCCAGCCTCCCAGGCCGGGTTGCAGATCGGCACTCTGATCTCCCAAGTCGCGGGCCGAGCTGTCCAGACCCCTGCCGAATTCGCCGCCGCAGTCGAGGGGAAGTCCGGGAGAGTCGAACTGCTGCTGCTGGATGGAAAGCGGGTGACGGTGGAGCCGTAGTGTCCATCACCCAAAACGCCGTTCGCACATCGTCCGCTTGCGACTCGCGCGAATCGAAGTTAGAAGAATGTCCAGGTGCGGTCGGCCAGTCCTGTCTCGTCTCGTTCATTCAAGCTGGGGAAATCATGAGTCACACACACGTCCCGTCGCGGCGGCAGTTCCTGGGGACGGCGGTGGCTGCGGCAGCGGCCCCGTGGATCATTCCCTCGCATGTGCTGGGGCTCGATGGAGCGGTGGCTCCGAGTGAGAAGATCACATTGGGCGTGATCGGGATCGGCCCGCGCTGCACGTACGACTTGACGGCCATGCTGAAGCTGCCCGATGTGCAGTGCGTGGCGATTGCCGATGTGCAGGCGTCTCGCCGCGATGCGGGGAAGAAGCTCGTCGACACCCACTATGGAAACGCAGACCTCAAGCTCTACCGCGACTTTCGAGAGATCCTCGACCGCAAGGACATCGACGCCGTCCTGATCGCCACCGGCGACCGCTGGCACGCCGCAGCCTCCATGCTCGCAGCCAAGGCGGGCAAGGATGTCTACAGCGAGAAGCCGTGCGGCCTGACCATCGAACTCTGCCAGCAACTCGCCGAGACGATGAAGACCACCGGCCGCATCTTCCAGGCGGGCACCCAGCGCCGCAGCGTGCCGAACTTCCAGCAGGCGGTCAAACTCGCCCAGACCGGGAAGCTCGGCAAGTTGCAAACGTTGTATGCCTCGGTCTACATCCCGACCCTCGACAACAGTTGGCTCCCCGGCGAGCCGACGCCGCCGAAGGAGGTCGTCGACTGGAACATGTGGCTCGGACCGGCCCCGTGGCGACCGTACAACAGCCAGTATGTCGCCGGGAAGTGGCGGGGGTATTACGACTTCGACTCCGGGGCGCGGCTGCTCGACTGGGGGGCGCACACGGTCGACTTGTGCCAGTGGGCGAACCAGTCGGACCACTCGGCTCCGATCTCGTACGAGCCGTACGAGACCGGGATCAACTGCATGTACGAGAACGGCGTGAAGCTGGTACTCGACTTCCTGCCGATGCCGTTTGGCGATCGCGGCCCGAACTGGAACACGAAGCTCGGCACCTGCCCGGTGCGGTTCGTGGGGAGTGAGGGGACCATCGAGACCGGCGACAGCGGCGGGACCGATGTCTCGACCGATGCCTTGAAGCAGGAACTGGAAGACTCCGCGGGCAAGGTCATTGGACTGGATGTCGGTGCCCACGCGCGGAACTTCTTCGACTGCATCAAGTCGCGGAAGCCGACCGTCGCCAATCCCGAGGTCATGCGGAACTCGCACGTCGCCTGCCACGCAGCGGCGATGGCCTGGATGCTCAAACGCAAGCTGAACTTCGACCCGGTGAAGCAGGAGTTCGTTGGCGACGACGAGGCCAACGGACTCCGCTCTCGGCCCGCGCGGACTTGGAACTGAAGAACTGTCGCCGCCCCTCTCTCAGGAAACATCGGCCTCGACACAACTCCTCACCCCGGAGGGGTCACAGCCCATAGCCGGTGGTCGAGCGAAGCGACACCACCGGTGTTAGACATCCAGAGACGCCTGTATCCCGGAGGGATTCCAGCCGCTCTGACATTTTCAGTAATGCGAAGGGCTGCAATCCCTCCGGGATAGATGAACTGGACGAGACACTGTCCGGTGGTGTCGCTGCGCTCGACCACCGGCTATTCGCTGAATTCCCTTCGGGAAAATGGCAGATGCCACATAGATTCGTGTCTGCTCCGAGGGCGTGAAAGGACTCGGTTCTCGAGTTGTGTCGCTACCAATGGCCAGAGGGCGGGCGAGCATGTCACGCCAGAGTGTGGGCTCCCCGCGTTCTGGCGAACGCAGCTACCAGCCCTGCCAAGACTCAGATGTGAGGTTTGAGTACAGCCTTTAGCCTGCTCCGGAGCAGGCTAAAGCCTGGACTCCAACCCCCACATCAAGCGTTGTCAGAACGCGAGTCCGTCACGAACTCCACGACCCGCCAGTCGAGCCAGCGGGGGTCGGGGTCGCCTTGTGACCTGCCGACGTACCCGAGGTGTCCGCCGCCGCGCGTGATCGCCAGTTGGACCGACTCCGGCCAGTGGACCCGCTGTTCGTGGAACATCTCTACCGGGACCAGCGGGTCATCCTGGGCTGTCAGGATCAGCGTCGGGACCGTGATGCCGGGGATGAGTGGCTGAGAACTTGCCGCTTGGTAATAAGCAATCGCATCCGAGTAGCCGCCGTGTGTGGCGGTGAAGCGGTCGTCGAAGTCGAACAGCGTGCGCGGCAGCGGATCGGGCAGCGCGGCGAAGTCGGGGCGGAGGCTCGACTGCTGTCGCACGTGACCGATCAGAGCCTTCACGAAGTGCTGGTCGTACATGCGGTTGAGCGGGCGTTCGAGGGTTTTGATACTACGGGCGAGGTCAATGGGCGGGTTGATGGCGATGGCCCGTCGCACCGATGCGGGGACGTTCGGCCCCTCCTCACCGAGGTATTTCAGTAACAGGTTCCCACTGAGGGACATGCCGAACAGCGTGAACGGGGATGGGCCGTTGGTTCTGTAGCCTGGA
>JAYTFV010000210.1:0-4627 GCA_043734065.1 Planctomycetota bacterium | reverse complement strand
CCGCATGATGTCCAGGTGGAGGGGGAGCGGCATGTGACCCTGACCGGCTGGGACCAGAAGGATTACTCGGTCCTGGCTCGGATTCCGGATGCGGTGGTGTTGCAGATGGCGAACGAGGACGTGACGGATGCGACGCTGAAATATCTGATCGGCATGAAGTCACTGCGGGAACTCGATCTGGCCGGGTCGAAGATCAGCGATGCCGGGCTGAGCGAATTGGCCGGGCTGACCTCATTAGAGAAGCTGATCCTGTCGCGAACCCAGATCACGGACACCGGGCTGAAGCCGCTCTTGGAGAAGCTGCCGAAGCTGAAACAGCTCGATGTGCGCGAGACGGGCGTGACGCCAGCGGTCCTGCGCCCATGGCTGAAGGGGCTGGAAGGTCGGCGGGCGTTGCCGCGGGTGCCGAGGGAAAATCCGCCCACCGCCACCCTGGGCTGACGTGGGGGTCATGAAAATTAGCCTTCCGCTGTTCGCGTTCCACGATCAGCCAGAAAAGACTCATCCCCGGTGAGAGAGTGCGTGGTCAAGCCACCCGTTCGGATGGTTCAAAGAGCAGGGCTGGAACCGTCGGGCGACTGGTCGAGGGGCTGTCCTGGATGATAGATTCTGCTCAACAGCCCTGTGAATCAGCACCGCTGTGCTCGGAGAGATAATGACCCATCCCCATGACCCACTGCCTCCACCCCCCGACGATCCGCAGCCGGATGATGTCTGGATCACAAAACTGACAGACGAGGTTCCGCCCGCCCCTCCGGTGGTCCCGGTGCCGGTGGTGTCGGTGTCGGTGCGACCGGTGACGCGGCGGATGGGGCCGCGTGCGGTGGCGGCTCCGATGCCTGTCGAAGAGGGATCGGGCTGGGCCGCTGTGCTGTTTTTGTCAGGCGGACTGGCGCTGATGATCGGCATGATCAGTGCCGGGTATTGGGGCATCAGTACACTCCACAAGTCCCAGACAGCGTCGCGAGAGCGGGCACTGCTGCAGAAGACAGAATTCGGCATTCCGGAACTGCCTTTATCTGAGTCGCTAAACCTGATCAACAATCTGAAGCCGCTGGAGACCGACGATGAACGCGCCCAGGATTTGAGGACTGGCTTTGCCCCCGGTGAACTCGGCACGGACCCGGCGACGGCTCACGAACTGGAACTGATGTTGCAACCGGTGGCGCGTGCGACGGGCTCGGACCCGATTTCGAGTCACCTCAGCCGACCGCATCTGCTGCGGCGCATCCTGCCGATGGTTCCCAAGAAGCTGCGTGCGGATTTCGGATTGGCCCCCGAGCGTTTGATGCAGATTGGTTACTCCAAACCCGAGGTGACTCTGGTGCGGGTTCGCCCGTGGGACACCGGCGATGCGAGTGACGAGGGACGCGTGGTGTATGCCAATGTGCGATCGCGCCCGGAGAGTGATCTCCTGCCGTTCCGATTTTGGGTGGTCCGCGAGGCGGGGATTTGGAAATGTGTCGATTACGAACTGACGTACTACGGGCTTTCGGCAGGGGAAATGGCGACGCTGAAAGTCTGCACGCGAATGTGTCCGGGGCATGTTGGGGGGGCGATCCTCGATCGCTTGAGCGATTGGGGCAATGCCGAACACAACAAAGAACCAGAGCAGGATCTGGCGTGGCTCAAGCAGCCAATCCAGCAGATGCCGATCGCCCTGCGTGACTCGACCATGATCCTGGCGTTGCAGGATCTAAATAACGCGGGACTGTCCAATGAGCTCTGGGCGAAGGAACTCTGCGAACTTCCAGTCTCCACGCGTTCGTTCTACCGCGGAGAGCTGAGGGCCTCGCGTGACTTGAGGGCGGGCCGCGCGGAGGCTGGCCTCCGGGAGTGTGATGATTTCCGGACGCGATTTGGGGACGCAAGCCTGTCAGTCCTTGAGGCCCGCGCGCAAGCCCTCCTGTCGCTGGGCCGGTTTGACGACGCGCTCCGCGACCTGGAATCGCTCGCCGCGCGATTTCCAACCGAGTCCGATCTGATTCCGCTGTTGGCCCTCGCCTGTCGTGTGAACGATCTCAAGCCACTCGTCTCTGCGGTGACGCGGCACCCTCGCCCCGGCGAGGCCGTCCCGCGCGCGTACTATGCGCTGACCGCATCGCGCGGCACCGACGGCGTCCATCAGTTCATCGAGGCGCTCGCCTCCGAGTCCCGCTGCCGTGCGGATGCCGCGCAGCTGCGGTCCAGGCAGGCTGAGAGTGCGAACAAGCCGGATGCCGCCCTGGAGGCCATGCGTCAGGCACTGGAGTTGGCCGACGAAGCCCGACGCGAAGAGTTTCGGCAAGCCCGATTCCAACTGATGCTGACCCATGGTCAGGCGGCGGAAGCCTGCGCCCTCTACGCCGACGATGAGAAGCTGGTCGCCGCCTTGATGGAGTCTTTGAACGACGAGGAGTCGTGGCCGTCTGACAAGGACGGGGTTCGTCCGCTCCTCGACCCGCTGAAGCGACTCACCCAGGCCCATCCGCAGGATCATGAGGCGTGGTATCTCCTCGGAACTGCCCACGCCACACTCGAAGAGTGGGACGAGGCGGTGGCGGCTTACGCCCATTCGATGCAGGTCGAACCGGTCGACAAACCCGCTGCTACAGACCAGCCTGCCGCGAACCCGGAACAACTGAAGCTGGCCTACTACAGTTGGACTTCCGCACTCCAATCGGCGGGTCGCTGGCCGGATCTGGAGCAGGCGATCGAGAAAGATGCCTGGGTGGCGGAGAGACTGGCGATGTCGCTCTCCTGGTCGGAACGGCCAGAGATGATCGAGTGGCTCCAGCGGTACGTTGCCGCGCATCCGGAGACCCCCGCGGCGTTGAATCTGAACGTCGCACTGGCCCAGCGCGACAGAGACTGGGGCAGCACGCGGAAGTTCCTGGCCACACTCATCGATCAGGAAAAAGACGAGAACAAACTCGATCAATTGCGTCGACAACTGGCAGCCGCCTGTCTCAACGACCCGGCGCTGGAGGTGTCATGCAAGGAGATTCGCACGGCGAAGACATTGGACTTCGCGTGCCAGACGTTACAGCATCGCGGTGACACGCGGACGCTGTTGCAGTTCATCGCACTGCTGAAAGCCGCACGCCCCCCGCGTGGCGTCCGGAATCGCCTTCCGTTCTGGGAGGCTCACGCCTGGGCACAGATCGGTCGGTACCAGGAATTCGATACGCCCGCGATCCAAAAACTCTTTCTCGACCCACCTGCGGAAGATGTCGAAGCCATTCGAACGCTGTCGGAGCAGTGGAACCTGCTGACACCCGGCCCCCTCACCATCAGTACCACGAATGAGGGGATCCTGATCCCTGATAATCTTCTCTCTCTGCGAATGCTCGTCGCCGCCGCCGTACGAATGCAGAAGAGCGATCTGCTTCTGAAAAACTTATCTGATCGCGAGCAGCGGGAGGAGCTTCAATTATTCTACGCACAGCCCGCCTATGCCGCGTTGTGGACTGCGGAGTTTCGTCCCGTGCGCGAACTTGCTCCGCCGCAACTGAGGCCGACGTACAACTCATTTCACCGAATCGTCTTGCTGGAGCCAGGTGAGGTTCCCGATCCAGCCCCATGGGAGGCGCGATTGCAGGGCCTGTCGACTGAACTGGGGCGATCGATCGAAATCGTGCCACTGACGGTGTCGAAAGCGAGTCCCGCACGGCAGGTCCATTGGGTGCAGTCCGGGGACCGGCAGTGTCTGGTCGCGCTAGGGAGTGAACCGGCGGACGACTTCGCGATCAAGGAGCATGATGACTATTCCCGGCTGACTCCGGAACATCGAGATCTGCTCCGCACCCATCGCTGGTGGGTGCAGGTCTGGCCGGGGAGTTCGCACTCTCCCGAAGGCAGTCGATTCAGCGAGACGGTCGCCGCCGCACTCATCAACGAGCAGACGCTGGCCGTCTATCACGATGGATACACCCGCGCCTTGATCGGAAAGGGACCGCTGGAGTTTCGCACCGCGACCCAGGAAGTCGATCGCTTCGCCCGCAGCACTCTCCCCTGGACGGGACTCGATCTGGAGAAGCTGAAGCAGACGCGAGACTGGACCGGGGCCTTCTGGTGGAGCGGGCCGAAGCGGCCTGCCCCGGAGCCGGAGCCAGTGGTCCCTGAACCGAAGTCCTTGTATGAGCGATTTCGCAGTTGCCCCGCAGACCAAGTTCTTCTCGCGACGATTCGAAGTGACGAAGAGTGGGTCGATGATCCGCTGGAAGTCGAGGTGGAACGATTTGTGATTCAAGCGGGGCAACTGGAGTCAGCTCGCTGCCGCGTCGTGACGCCGTCTCGACTTCGTCGACGACTCGTGCCGGGGGAGCCGTTGCAGGTGTCGCTGTATCAATTGACTGCCCCGCGTACGGTACCCCGCAAGTCGGGTGGTTCCTCGGGTCAGGGGCTGCGGTAGCCCGTCAACCGTAACTGCGTTCGCCAGAACGCGGGGATGCGTCACTCGACGTGATGCGAATGTTCGATCCTCATCAGAAGTCCTCTCCGGGGCTGAACGCTGCCTCGCGGTACGGCCCTCACCCCCGGGGTGGCCTGGTAAAAAGGGCGGAAGTTGGGGGAGTCGGGAGGAGAGGGAATCGCGAGTCTGTTGCGCCCCCGGCGCGACGATCAGGCGAGCCGGATGGCGTCAGCC
>JAYTFV010000209.1:0-21756 GCA_043734065.1 Planctomycetota bacterium | reverse complement strand
TCCACCGAATAAGGCTTCCCCATCGCAGTCCTCCTTGACTGGGGGGACTCTAGCAAAGCCAGAGAAACGAGTGAAGAGGAATTGCGAAAGTGCTCTAGGTCATTTCCAATTGTCGAATTCTGAGGGGCAGGCGATGAGTCAAGTCGCCCTCACGTTCTCTAGATCCAATCATGCCTTTCTTTGGTGCTCGTTTGGAATCATTCCAGTAGAGACGATCGAGTACCTCAAAAATGCAGGGAATCCGTGTGAGGTAGAGTCGTTTCATGACTTCCGTTGTCATCTTGTCGAGCAAACTGAGGCGAGAGTGCAAGAAAAGGCGATGGTGGGTTGGGGCCAGGTGAAGCACTCTGCAAGAGATAAAAAGGAGGTGCCGATAAAAGTGGCGGGTGTTCGTCGGCTCAAAGATGTAGTGGTAGTCATTCTTGACGATTCGGTCGCCCCCTTCAGAAGGGCATACTGAGTCGAAGAAAAGCAGAGTCAACCGACTCCAAAGCCCCGCGTCCCTTGCAATATCTACGATTGGAATTGGACGTAGAACGGAATCGAAATACCTTGCGGCATCTCCCTTGGTGTCAAAGTGGCTGACCGCGACAGACAGTCCCCCCTCGACGATCTCTGTGAGCGTGCTGTTCTCCAGCAAACCAAGTGGAAGTTCGGTATCAGGCTGCTTGCGGCACTTCGCGAGAAACTCTCGGAAAGCGTGTATGCCATCGTTGTTGAACCGTCGAAGCTTCACGGTGTCACCTCCCATGACTGGCTATTGCCAGCACTCTGTTGAAACTTCTCTTTCAGCGAGTGGTCGCGGCAAAAGGCTGCAACTACTTCTGCAATCCACTCTCGTCGTTCTTCCAATTCATCTGGCCCTGGTGGAACTGTTCGTTCTGGATGAAGGCGACGAGCGAAACGAATCCACAGAGTTGGCCAGTTGTCTGAGTCATCTTCCTCTTCTTCACCCTCATCCAATGCCCTCATGAGAATTTCTCGGATAATGCTGGGATAGATCAGGGAGAACACAGATGCGTCAAACCGTACGCGGTCTGCCAGTTCGGGAATACGTTCATTCACCAACAAGAAGACATCTTGTGGGCGATCGAAATCCAGTCTCCACAGTTCGTCCCCAAGGTCTGCCTTTTCCACGGGTAGAATGCCACGGCGACCAGTGGCTGTTTTGGTTCCTCCTTTGAGCGGGCGAATGTTTTCAGCCAAGCCCAAGATTCTCCCGAAACGCTCTGTACGATCAATCACTTTGAGCGAAAAGAACACGTTCTCGCCACGAAGGTCTGTTAGCTCTCGTTGCTGGGGTGGCGTCAACTTCCCCACCGTTCCCCACTCGAAACGGCGAATCGTGTTGGATCCAGCACATGTTGCCTCCAATACGACTTCAGCATCCGATGGAACATCAATGTCTTTGAGATTTATCACGGCGTCAAAGGTCCGAGGAGTCCCATCGAAGACCTCGATAGTTACCTGCTCTCGAGCAATTCTACGACGACCAGTGGAGTTCACACGCTTGATCACGATTCAGCAACCTCCTCGCCTGTCACCGCGTCCAGTTCATCGATTCGAATAAACAAGTCACGATGCAGATCAAACCCATCAGCCCCAAAGGCGAATTTGTCCCCAAGAACTTTCAAGTCGAGAACGTTCCCTGCCAACCGCTTCACCTCGACACTGTCGCCTCTCAATTCCAGCATGTCCTTTCCAAGGTCGAAATCGAAAGGACTCCACTTTTTCAGCGGATTTCCACTGGGGAGGTCATACGCAACGGAAACTCTCAGACGGGCGTTCGAGGGGCTCTGATGACCTGGATTCGGCACGATTCGAAACCCTCCACGCCGACCATCCAGCCGAAACCAATGGGGTTTGGAGGTGATGTTTCCAAAGTTCGGGGGACTAATGCCATTGGAACTGGGCGTGCGTGAACGTTCAGGTGCTTGAGCCTTCTCAATCGAGAAGAAGTCGCTCAATAACTCGAAGTCCGCTTTGTTAGTTTGAGGTGCCAGTAGGTCAGCGAGTTCATCCACGATCTTTCGGCAGAACTTCACCCGCCCCTTCCACTTTGTCCAGAACCGATTTGGACGATCTTCCGAGGTATCCCAGTCTTCGTGAGCAGGCCCCTCCGAATCTCCAAGGAGCGAAGCCAGCGGTCCCTTGTCGACCATGACAAAGGCGTGAATTCCACGAAGCCCTGCACGGGAGTTCAACTTCGTGATGGTCATACCTTCTCGAACATAGTACGTGTCCGTTCGGTCACCATCAGATTGTCTCTGCAAGAAGGCCACCAACTCACCAATCGCGTCTTCTCCCGTTTTCCGAGGTAACGAAATACGAACTTTCACTGCCACGAGATTCTCTGCGGCAAATTGGTCTCTTAGGCCACTGAGTTGATTCGGTTCGAACGACTCCTCATTCAACTCAGGCAGCTTCGTTTGCCCAAGATCCTTTGTCGACACTGCCTTCGCCTGGATCGAGAGACATCTCTTCACAAAATCAATCGGCGGTGAGACGTGTCTCTTGGTCCGCTTGGGGCCATTCCATTCCAAGGTACTGCACCAATCCCCAAGGGTGTCTTTGTCTAGATGAACCCAACCAGTCTTGGGGGCTTCAAGGTCTACGATCAGTTCACCTTTGATGATCGGCAAAAAGAAATGGACGCAGATTGCTTGCAGTATCTTCGAGCCTTCGAGTTCGGGAGCTACGTAAGGCACCACCACAGATAAGCCAGGCTCAGACGGTTTGCGACTCAGCTTCCACTCGTTGCGGAATCGTGCCAACTCAGTGGAGGATTCGACAGGCATAGGCAATCCTGCGTCGTTGACTCCTGCACACCAATATCCTTCCGGAACAAATTCTTTACCCTCGTGGTCGTGAATCTTCAAGACAGCTTGCCCCATGAGGAGTTCACGTGAGTCTTGGGAACGGACGGTCAATCCAAGCATGCAGCCGACTTGGCTGGCAGCTCGATACACAGTCTTTCCGAGACCCCATCGACCCAAATCATCCCCAGTCTTGCCACTTCGACCGATGTTCCTCCAGAACCAAAAGAAGTCTTGTCTTTCACTCGAACCTACGGGGGGATCTTTCGAAAGCAGAGGGTCACCGCCGAGGCCGCGTGTTCCGAAGTCTTCGCATACCAGAAACCCTTCGTCAAGCTGCGGGACACCTTGCCCGTTGAATCCGATCTCACGTTGCTTGAGTGGTGCCTTCAACCGACCGAAGTAATGAGCCAAACGTTCACTGCTAGGTAAATCTTTGGATGTATGCAGTGCCAGCCGAATTCTTACCGGTCCTTGACCAATCGAAGCATCCATCGAGTTTTGGAGGATCTCACGAACCAGTGCATCTGTACCCGCGTATTCCCCCTCCTCAGCCTGTTCAGTCTTGAAAAGTTGAGCCTCATTTGGATCGCGACGCACCGCCGCTCCAGCCAACTTCTCGAAAACCCACTGTGTCATGTGATGCCCTTAGCCCAATCGGTTCAGACCTGCCTACCTGCCTGGATTGTGGCAAAGTTTGCGAAGCCTAGATTCGATCACCTTCCTTTGACGTACGATAGTCAATCATCCGGCAGTTTACTATCTGCTGAACTTTCCCTGCGGCGGGGTGGCGTGGAGAAGTTTGTCGCCTGCCCGCCTGAAGCGAAGCCGCCGTTACGTCCCCAGCATCTCCGGGAACGCCAGGCGGAACTGGGCCAGCTTTGGTTCGATGACAGCGGCGCAGTAGGGCTGGCCCGTGTGGCGGCGGTAGTAGTTTTGGTGTTCGACCTCGGCGGGGGAGAAGGCGGTGAATGGTTTGACTTCCGTGACCACGGGCTGGCCGAGACGGGGTGGCCCAGACACGGCTTTGAGTGTCTGGGTTGCAGAGCAACAAGAGGATATGGAGGACCGGCCCGCCTTTCAATCCCTCTTGTTCCTTCGTCACCCAGTCCTCCCAAGCGATGTCTGGGTCACCCCGCCACCCGTTGCCCCATCTCATTGTCCCGGCCACCCCGCCGGATGGCATGGAATCGAGATTGTCTTCGAACGGAACCGTCTGGCGTGGTATACTTCAAAAGCTTCGCCCGACCGATGTCTTCAATCTGTCTGGTTTCCGGCAAGTCGAGGAACCCGTGTCACCACTTCGTACTGTTGTTCAGCACCGTCGCATCGACATCGCCGCCCCGGAAGATATTCCGGATGGAACGGAGGTCGAGGTGCGCGTCGTCGCCGCTCAGCACACGAACGGTTTGAGCGAAACGCAATGGGATGACTCCGCTTCCGGAACTGCCGAATGGCTGGAGTGGCTCGACTCTTTGAAGCCGTTGGTTTTCACCGATCAGGAAGGACAGCAGTTGGCCGAGGACCGAGATCGGCAGAGACGCTGGGAGTTGGAGCAGTGTTCCCAGCACGCCGATCAGTTGAAGCGTGACTGGGAATGAAACGCTATCTGCTCGACTCCAACGCTGTTACCTCATTGATCAATCAACGTGAACCGTTCATTCAACGCGTTCGTGAGGCCCGGCTGAGCGGTGGGCGGATCGGAACCTGTGAACCGGTCGTGGCAGAGCTGCACTACGGTCTCGCCCTGAGTTCGAGTCGAGAGAAAAATCTCGTTCGTCTGCGGCGCGGATTGAGCGGTTTGATCGTCTGGCCGCTGGATCGATGTGCTTCCGAATTCTACGGGGAGATTGCCGCCGATCTGCGCCGTCGCGGTCGTCCGATGCAAGTCATCGATATGTTGCTGGCGGCGGTCGCGCGGTCATTGGGAGACTGTACTGTCGTCACGACAGACAGCGACCTCTTGGCGATCCCGGGCCTGTCGGTAGAGAATTGGGATGTCACGCTGCCACCATGAGAAGGCAACGGAAAATGGGTCAGATCTCTCCATATGACCAATCATTGAGACCTGACCCCATTCTTTTGCCCCCCATTCTTTTGCCTGCCCAAGCGATGTCTGGGCCACCCTGCCGAATGATACCTCAAAACATTGTTCCCGCTGGGATGACCCAGCGGGACTTCTGTCCCTGTATTTCGAGAGCAGTCATTTAGACTGGCCCAAGACCAACGTCATTTTCTGAGCGGACGGTTTGGCAGTCTGCCCCTTCTTCGGCTTGGGCTTAGAAGCCTTCACGACGAAATGCCCCCCAGCAGCCACAAACGCTCGGACGAGTTGGTCGAGAGACACATCGGTGGCCGCTTGCTCGATTTTGACGATTCGCGGCTGACTGGTTTTGAGTCTCGCCCCGAGTTCTTTCTGGGAGAGGTGTTCTGACTCGCGCTGTCGGCGAATTGCCAGTGCCAGTTGCATTCTCGCATCGAGCAGCTGGCGTTCTTCTTCGGTCATTTCGAGGAAGTCCGCAGCGTCGCCCACTTTCCATCCGGAGGCTTGAAGAGTCTTTCGCTTTGTCGTTTCCATCTCACTTGTCTCCGTCTGGTTTGGGTCTCTTCGCTGATGTCTTGACGGCTTGGTCATACCGCTTGAGTCGTTGAAGGCAGCGTTCGAAGACCTCATCCGGGATCTTCTATGTTTTCTTGGCATAGACATCCAGAATCAGAATCGCATCAGAATCGATGCGATACATGATCCGCCAATTGTGCCTCCCATCGCGGACTCGCAACGCTCCACAACGCGATCCCACATTTGACAGTGGTTCGGCTTGAGGCATGCCGAGCTGCTCGCCCTCTTGCAGGTATCGCAGGAGCATTCCCGCTTCCAATCGTCCCTCGGTCGTGAACGGAGGTGTCTGGACCTCGCCCGACAACCAGACCAATGGCTTACGAGACGGTTGTGGTTTCTCCTCGGTCGCCTTCTTCTTGGACATCCGCTTCCTCCCTGATTCATCGAGTGTATATCGGATGCGGTATACTGTCTATGTGACTTATTTCAGAGCTTCGCTCCAGATCTCTCCTCTCAAATGGCGGGGTGGCGGGGTGGCCCAGACGCGGCTTTGAGCGTCTGGGTTGCAGAGCAACAAGCGGATATGGGGGACCGGCTCACCTTTCAATCCCTCTTGTTCCTGCGTCACCCAGACATCCAAAGCGATGTCTGGGCCACCCCGCCTGGCCGGGCCACCCCGCCGCTCTACTTCACCGCCAGATGGGCGTCATTGGCGATTAAAACCTATCTCCGGAAAGGAAATTCTCTCGGCCGAATACATCCTCTAGTCGCTGGTCCTCACGCTCTTCGCCGGTTGATGTCAGGAAGTACCTTGCGAAGACAACTTCGTGAAGTTCATCTGGGACATCCTTCGCGTACTTCGTAATCCACTCAAATCGCTTCTCCAGAACTGCAAGGCTGACGCCGGTTGACCTCGCCAATTTGATGGCTCCACTCTGAAATCCGTGAGTTGTAACAACGGATCCCTTGCAGCGAGAACTGCCCAATTGACGAATCTTGTCATTGAGCACTTCAATGACTGAAACTTCAACTTTCCGGCGGCTTGTCGTTTCATCCTTGCACTCCCAAAGCCAAACGAGCGAAGGTTCTTCCGCACCTGCGTTATATGACTCAATTGCAATTTCAATCAATACGTCACCATCGCGGTCACGCGAATAGTACTTGCCGTTTCGTACGACCTTTGAGTGCCGCGGGTCAACGAATAACTGGCGGCTTTGGACGAGGCGCTGGACTTCAGCGAACACCTCATCTTCAAATGATCGCCATCCGCAAGCGGATTCTTGGCCGTATCGTGTCACAATGATCGTTTCTCCTTTTGTCCAGCAGGGTGGCCCAGACACCGCTTGGGCATTACGGAGTCCTCTCGCTCAGACACACCCGCAACCCGACGTTGCTGACCCGGTTGAAAGCTGCGTTGTCCCTGCTGCGATTGGCAGAACGCGAACTCCCGGCATTGACATCCCAGGAGCCACCACGCAACACACCACTCTCACTTACTTTCGGCTGTGACTCCACGGGATTACGTCCCCCCGGCAACGTGGACACGTACCTATCGCGACACCACTCATACACATTACCGTGCATGTCGGATAAGCCCCATGCGTTTGCTTTGTAGCTGCCCACGACCGTCGTCGTCTTAAGATACGGCCCCTTCGCCGCGCCGTTGTATGGGAAATTGCCATCGAAGTTCGCCTGCGTGCTGCTCAGGCTGTTTCCGAATGCTGTCGCCGTTGTCGTCCCCGCCCGGCAGGCATATTCCCACTCAGCTTCTGTGGGCAACCGGTACTCCCAGCCAGCAGGGAGTCGCCCCGCACTCCGTTCTGAATCCGTCAATTCTCGGCAGAACTCCGTCGCTTCGAATTGATGCACGTAGTACATCGGATACCGCGCCCCCTCGCCGTTTAATTTGCCAGCAACAGCAGCTTTCGTCTGTTGATCGGTAATCGTGGTCACCATCATTGACTGCCACTCCCACTGCGTGACTTCATGCTGTGCCATCCAGAACCCGCGCGTCAACTTCACGGTGACTGGACCTTCATTAAGAATCCGGTCCGGTTCATTCGCAGGACTTCCCATCGAAAATGTCCCCGCCGGGCACCAGCGGAATTTCATGTTGAGTTCCGTCCCTTCCCACAACTCGCCAGCGACTTTGCCGTCGGCGATATCTTTTGGTACTGGTGCCAAAGGACCGCCGGGGGCGGGTGCAGACTCAGGTGCAGGTGTATTATCGGTACCAGCTTGAGGTGCTTCCGATTTTCCACATCCCGCCAAAATCAGACACAGAGCAAGTGTCGCCAAGTTGCTTCGATGCATTTGCCTGATCTCCATTAAAACTCGCGTCGACAGTGTAGGTGGCGGGGTGGCCCAGACACTGCTTTGAGTGTCTGGGTTGCAGAGCAACAAGAGGATATAGAGGAACGGCTCACCTTTCAATCCCTCTTGTTCCTGCGTCACCCAGACATCCCAAGCGATGTCTGGGCCACCCCACCAAAGCGACATCTAGGCCACCCGCGAGAGTGAGCGGAGTGGCACGCGGCGAAGCGGAGCTTCGGGGAGATGCGGTCCCAAGCAGACCTTAGGACCGAGAGGCAAATGGCGGGTGGGACGGAGATGAAACCGCAGTTACGTCCCCAGCATCTCCGGGAACGCCAGACGGAACTTGGCCAGCTTCGGTTCGATGACAGCGGCGCAGTAGGGCTGGCCCGTGTGGCGGCGGTAGTAGTTTTGGTGTTCCACTTCGGCGGGGTAGAAGGCGGTGAACGGTTTCACTTCTGTGACCACGCTCTGGCCGAGGGCGGCTTCGACCTCTTGAATCAACTGCAAGGCGGTCGTTCGTTCGGCTTCGGATTGGTAGAAAATCACGCTGCGGTATTGCGTGCCGCGGTCGGCTCCCTGCTGGTTTTTGGTCGTCGGGTTGTGGGTGCCGAGGTGGACGCGGACAATCTGCTCGAACGTGACGACGGCGGGGTCATAGGTGACCTGAATCACCTCGGCATGCCCGGTGCGGCCCGTGCAGACTTCGTCGTAGGACGGGTTCACCGTCTCGCCGCCGCTGTAGCCGCTCTCGACTCCGGTGACGCCACGGATCTGCTGAAAGACCGCCTCGGTACACCAGAAGCAGCCTCCGCCAAAAGTGACTTGGGACATGGGTTTGGCCTTTCGCAAGGACAGTGTGTTGATGCTGGAACCTCATTCAGCTCAATACGAGCGTGCCGATCGACGGGTCTGCTTCGAATGCTTCGATCTTTTCCAATTGGGAGCGGAACACAGCTTCGACTTGGGCGGTCGAACAGTTCCCCAACTGGAGCCAGATCACCTTCGGCGGACATCCCTTGACCACACTCAAGTTGTTGTAGTCCTCGTCTTTCGTCACGATGGCGAAACCGTGCCTCTGGCAATGCTCCCAAATCAGTTCGTCGGTGGCACAATCCAATGTCACCGATTGCACATGGATTGAGCCGGGAAACCACGGGTCCAACAGTGGGACCAGTTTGGGGGACAGGTTCTGATCGAAGAGCAGCTTCATGCGACCGCCACCAGCATGCTGCGCTCGCGCTCTGCGGCATAGGCGAAGCAGGCCTGGATATCTTCTGGCGTTAAATAGGGAAAGTCATCCAGGACTTCGGCCACCGTCATCCCGCTGGCGAGGTAGGACAACACATCGTAAACCGTGATCCGCATGCCGCGAATACAGGGGCGACCGCCACGCTTGCCCGGTTCGATGGTGATGATCGATCGCCATTGTTCGTTCATGAATGGTTTCCCCGAAAGTCATTTTGCGGCTGCATCATGACACTTGTTGATCGCTACCATTCAGCGTATCAAGCGATCCGTACTGAAACCACTCCAAAGGACAAAATGGAGTGAGCGGAGTGGCAAAGCCGTTCTACAACCTGAGCGTCGCAATCCCCAGGACCCGAATCGCCTTTTAACGGTCGTCAGTCCCGCTTCAATCGCCTCGGAGGCTCGGCGTTGCAGCGGGATCTTTCCGGCGGCGATGGCGGATTGATCGATCTCGTGGACATCGGCTCGGCGGAGGAGTGCAGTTCCAACCACGCCGTCTCGCGGGGCCAGCAATTCGACCAGCGGCGGTGTGACTCAGACGCGGCTTTGAGCATCTGGGTTGCAGGCAACAAGAGATTCAGGAGGCCCCCCCTCCCTCCGTTCGATCCCTCTTGTGCCTTCGTCACCCAGAGATTTCAATGAATCAGACATGAGCCGAGGGGCTGACGAGTGGTCGGGTGGCCCGCGAATGGCAAATTCCGCTGCGACGGTCCCGCTCGAAGGTACTGGAGGCCCCCGGCAATCGCCAGATGGCATTTGGCGACGCAGGCGAGTCACGATCATCGACGCTGTGTCTCTCGCCACGGCAGTGGACCCGTCGGCGAGGAAGGATTGGACGATCTCTGGTCGGCACGCCCGCTGTCGGGCTGAGATGGGCTGAACGGGCCGAGGAACGCCCCCGCCTTCAGGATCATGTCCCGCACAGGATCCGCCGGGACGGGCTTATAAATGATGAACCCGCTCGCATGATAGCGGTGGTCCCACTCCACGTCCGTTCGATAATGCTCGTGAATGTATGTTTCATAGTGCTCCGTTTGGAGGCCGCCGCCTCCGGCGAGGCTGCTTCCGAGCAGATATACGTGGGGGTTATCGAGCAACGCGCGGGTCAAATCCCGGATCCCAAAATGTGCCTTCACGGCATCGTTCACGGGCGATTGCTGGGGCCAACCCAACGCCAGCAGATGCAGCTTTCGAAGCAGGCGGGGGGACTCCAATGGAAGCAGGGATTCATAGGGGAAGCTGGATCCCCAGCAGACGAACAGATCGGAGTCCAAGGGGCCGATCCTGTTCAGATCCGCATGCAGCTTGCGGTTGGCCGACACCGCCCTCCGGGAATCCCGAAAGGCGAGGGACTGACCGCACAACAGTCCGAGCATCGCGACCGCGACCAGGGCGGCTCGAACGGTCCCCGGGGAAAGCGTTCCGCGCATAGAAAGCGACCCACGCAGGGACAACGTCTCCCCCAGGGACAGCCCCCCCGACAGCCCGAAAAGACGCCGTTCGGCCACGAGACCGTCTGGCGGCTCGGTTCGACTGTCTGGCCCTTCCGGAGACGAATTGCCTTCACGCATGAGATACAGCATATACAGCCCCTGAAATGCAATCAGGGATACATAGACCCGCTCTGGGGGCTGTTTGAGGAACATCAATCCGCAGATCACCAGATCCAGTGATGCCGTCAGAATCAGGAAGTGTCGGAACGCGAATCGTCGATCGCGGGCCATCCAGATTTGCAGTGGGATCAGCGCCCAGAGGGGCCAGAGTCGGCCGTTCCTCAGAATATCACGCCACCAGCGTTTCATACTTCCCAGACTGAGGGACTCTTCCGCCCAAGGGATCCCGTCCACGATTGTCTGCAGATTCTTGCGACCAAATATCTGCGGATCATCGAAGAACCACAGGCGGATCATTTCGTGATCGTTCTCGCTCCATCCCACACTGTCAAACACGGGCTTGGTCTCTTCGGTATAGCGCGTCACGGCATAGTCATTGAACTGCGCCCGGTACGGGTTGAAGGCCAGATATTCCCGCCAAGCCGGATCCCGGGAGTAGTAGTTTTGATGTGCGGCCTGCGCTCCGAACGCCGCGATTTGAGTACACACGATGGCCGCCAGCGCTGTCCGCCAGACACGTGACTCGGGGGCCGTGGACCGATCCTGTTGCCACACCAAGAACGACAGAGGAATCGCGCTGATCGCCATCACCGCGATGTACGAGTCAAACCGGACCAGCGATCCCAGGATCATCAGCGTCATGCCGCTGACCAGCATCCCCCAGCCCCCGCGACCTGCTGCGTCACGGCGCAGGGCCAGCCCGCTCAACGCCAGGATCAGTCCGCTTTCGACGGACCAGATGGCGGTGCTGGTGAATTGCAGCTTGGTCAGCAGTAGCACGCCGATTGTGGAAAACAGAACCCAATAACAGAACAGGGCCGCGCGGCTGTAACGCCACTTCAGCACAGTGTACAACACCGCCACATGGGACAGAAAATGGACCGCCAGCAGATAGAGACCGTACCAGGGAATCGAAGGCATCTGAGTGTACAGCTGCTTCAGTAGCAAACCGATCGCCACATTGGTGAACATCAAGTGCTCGTCCGGCTGTACTCCCATGCCGGTTCCCGAAGCAATCATGCTCATCACGACATCATCGTTCGTTTCGAATCCCGGAGTGTAAATCGCAAGCACGATGGCAAACAGAATTCCCATCCAGACGATCGACGCCAGCAGCGGACATTTCAGCATCCAGCGCTCGATCGTTTCGCACATCGGCTGGTATGTCCTCCACAGAGTTTCCAACCGCGACCAGCCCGATGCCGCTGCGGTCGACTGATTTGGCATGAGACCTTCATTCATAACGAGCACTCTTTCAGGGTCTGAGGGTAACAGAGAGGATTCTGGCGAGAGGAGAGCAGATCCCAGGAATGTGATAAACGGGGGGATGAATACGGGGAGACTCGCAGAGTCAGAAATCGGTGTCTGCCGACTTGTCCCTGATTTGGCGAGCGACAACGCCTGACCTCTTTGTGTCTCTCGTCTGCCGGAGCTGATTCGACGCTGTCTGGTCAGCCCTCCTTCTGACTGGCTTAAAGATGCTGATGACTCCGCCTTCAAAGCGGTGCTCCCAATCCACCTCCACGTGATAATGTTCACGAAAGTATGTTCGATAGAACGTCAGGACAGGCTTGCTCGCGACCAGATAGACGCGGGGGTTGTCGAGCATTGCCAGGGGGAGATCCTGGATTCCAAACCGCCCTTTCACCGCAGCATTCACGGGAGACTGCTGGGTCCAGCCTAATGACAGCAGATACAGCTTTCGAGGATTGTCGGCGGATTCCAGTGGAAGTATGGCTTCCAGAGGGAAGCAGCAACTCCAGCAGACAAACAGTTCCGATTCCAATGGTCCGATTTTGGTCAGGTCCGCATGTAACTTGCGATTGGCCGACACCGCTCTCTGAGAATCCTGATAGGTCATGGACTGACTGAAACACAGTCCCCGAATCGTCACCGCGATGAGCACGGCACTGGCGAATCCGTGGGAGAGCGTCTGAAGCCGCATGACGTTGCGCCGCTGAGGGGGCGGCCCGTCGGGCGTCACGGTGGGGCTGGTGGAGACCGCCGTCGACAAATTGCCATCACGCATGAGAGATAACAGATACAGCCCCAGCACGGCAAACAAGGGATAGTAGACCCGCGGCGGTGGTTCTTTCAGGAACATCAATCCGCTGAGGATCACCCCCAGCGACGCCATCAGCATCAGAAAGTGAGAGATCGCGAAACATCGACCACGAGACCACCACAACTGGAGCGGGATCAGCGCCCAAATGGGCCACAGAGACTCATGGATCAGCATCGCTCGCCACCAGCCTGTCATCTGCAACAGGCTCACGGTTTCATGCGAAGCGGAGCAACCCTCCAGAAGCGCCTGCAGATTCTGTCGACCGAAGATCAGCGGATCGTCAAAGTACCAGCAGAGTGTCAGGGTGTAATCGTTCTCACTCCACTGGATTTGGTCAAACACCGGCTTGGTGTCTTCCGTATAGTGAATCAGGCCATAACCATTGATCTTCCCGAGGGATTGATTGAAGGCCAGATATTCCCGCCAAGCCGGATCTTGGGCATAGTAGCGTTGGTGTGCCGCATAGAGTCCGAACGCGGGGAATTGGACCAGCACGATCATCGTCAGCGCCGTGCGCCAGACACGAGACTCCGAGGCCGTCGACCGATCGAGCTGCCACACCAGGAGCGACAACGGAATCGCGCTGATCAACATCGCTGCAAGGTATGAGTCAAACCGAACCAGTGACCCCCAAATCATCAGCGCCGCTCCACAGGCCAGCATCCCCCACCCCCCCCGACCGTGGAAGTCGCGGCGCAGGGACAGCCCGTTCATAGCCAGGAACAGACCGCATTCCACCGACCAGATGGCAGTGCTGGTGAATTGCAGCCGGGTGATCAATTGCACGCCTATGGTGCCGAACAGAACCAAAAAACAAAACACGACAGAGCGGCTGTAACGCCACTTGAGTAAGCCATACAACACCGCCACATGGGACAGGAAATGAACCGCCAGCAGAGACAGCCCGTACCAGGGAATCGAAGGCATCTGAGTGTACAGCTGCTTCAGTACCAGACCGATCACCACATTGATGTACACCAGGTGCTCGTCCGGCTGAGCTCCGATGCCGGTTCCCGAAGCGATCATGTTCATCGCGGCATCATCGTTGGTTTCGTACGCCGGGGTGTGGATGGAAAGCACATCGGCAAATAGCAATCCCATCCAGAGGATCGACGCGAGCAGTGGAGATTTCAGAGTCCAGCGCTCGATCGTTTCCAACCTCGACTGGCAGGCCCTCCACGGAGTTTCCCACTGCGACCTGTCCGATGCCGCTTCGGTCGTTTGAACTGGCGGGAGAAGGTCATCCATGATGGGCAATCATTCAGGGTCTGAAGGTGACACAGAGGCTTCTGGCGACAGAGGCTCGAAAGGGAGTGGGGGGGATCTGGGGTCAGCGACCTCTGTGATGAGGGGTGGTGAATGCCGTGGCAACGGTACTGATGGAGTTCCACACCGACCGGACGGACCGAAACCCATCACCCGTCCCAGTCCTCGTCCAGGATCGTATGGACCACCCCCTCGGCCATCAGTTTCTTCAAGACCTCGGCTCCGATCGCGATCTTCTTGTCCTTCACGATCCGGTCGTGCAGTTGCGTCTGCACTTCGTTAAACGGGATCACGCGGGCCTCGTGGCGACCGGTCACCATGACGATGATGCAGGCCGTCTGGGTCGGGATCACTTCGCTCACCGCGTTCACGTCGAGACTCAGCAGCGCCGCCTTCACATCCGCATCGGCCAGGCTGCTCGGCTGGGTCCAGTCCCAGTGCCCTCCCTTCGAGGCCAGGGCGCTGTCGGACTTGGTGTGGGCGGCCTCATCGAAGGTGATGGCCCCGCTGTGAATCTGTTTCAGCAGCTTCTGTGCTGCGGCTTCGCCCCCGTCGGTTCCGCCATGAGTGTCGTAGGAGACATCAATCTGCTGCCACTTGATCTCTTCGGCTTCGGTGAAGGACGACGCCTTGTCCTGCTCGTAGCGGGCCAGCATCTCCTCCCGCGAGGCCGTCGGCTCCGCACCCATCTTGGTCCGCATGAACTGACTGGCCAATTGGCGGTCTCCGAAATGCTTGCGGATGTTGACCAGCGACTGCCCCTGCGATTGCAGAGCACTCTCCAGTTCGGTCGGCGAGCCCGTGCCGGTGACTTTCATCAGGCGCTCCACCTCTCCCTGCTCGAAAAATTTGTCGATCTGGGCTTCGATCGAGGTCAGCTGTTCCGGCTTCATGTTCTGCTTGACGGAGTCGACCATGAGTGTCTGCTCGATGATCCCGGGGAGGTCTCTTTTAATTAACTCCAACTGTGTGATGCGGAACTGTTCGGGCTTCATCTGCTTCTTGCCCTCAGCCAGTTGCTGGGCGTAGCGGTCGAGAACTTCGTGAGCGAGGATCGGTTCGCCATTCACATCCGCGATGACATCGGTCAAGCCCAGCGGCTGCGTTTCTGGATCGGAGGACGAAGAGACGGTTTGAATCTCACCGTTCTGGCCACGAACCGGTTGGCCTTTTTTTGTCTTCGCGGTCCGCGAGTTCTGAGCGACTTCCGAGACCAGAACGCGCGGCGGCACCGGACCGATCACGGGGCTGGAGACATGGTACGAATGCCCGTTGCACCCGGCTGCGAAAAGCAGAGCGAGGAGCGGGACGGCGATGGCAAAGCGATGAGAGTTCATCGATCGCATCCATGCGAATCGAGGGCGGGACTTCAGTGACTCTG
This sequence comes from Planctomycetota bacterium, assembly GCA_043734065.1. GTDB lineage: Bacteria > Planctomycetota > Planctomycetia > Planctomycetales > Planctomycetaceae > TH-plancto1. Next base: position 6,491 of record JAYTFV010000209.1, on the reverse strand, counting down.
GCTTATAGACGCAAATGCGAAAACGCGGCAACAGGTCTTGGTCAAAGCCCCGGGGTGGCACCCCCTGGGCGTTACGGTTTCAGCACACTCTTCAAGTGTTTAATCACCTCCGGCCCGGTCAGATCCATCACCGGCAGCAGCAGATACGCCACGCCCGGATCGACCATCCGCAGGTCGTTCCCGACCCGCCGCTGCAAGGCCCGAATCTGCTTTTCGTCCTTGTAGCTCAGGACCGCGAACCGCCCCTGCTCCATGCGAATACCAGTAATTCCCCACGCAAACGCGAACAGTTGCAGCTCCTTGACCTCGACCAGTTGCTCCGTTTCCGGTGGCAGCGGCCCGAACCGGTCGCGAATTTCTCCGGCAACTTCTGCCAGTTCCTCACTCGTCGCGGCCACCGACAGTCGCCGATAGACATCGATCTTCTGCCGACCCGGAGGCACGAAGCTGTTGGGGAGGAACGCGGTCACGGCCAGGTCGACATCGACATGCGGCAGCTCGCGCTCGGGCATCTGCTTCTGGCGGCGAACGGCATTCTCGAGCAGGTGGCAGTAGAGTTCGTAGCCGACCGTCGAGATGTGCCCGCTCTGCTCGGTGCCCAGGATGTTCCCGGCCCCTCGGATTTCGAGGTCGCGCATGGCGATCTTGAAACCGGCGCCGAGTTCGCTGAACTCTTCGATCGCCTTGAGTCGCCGCGCCGCCACGCTGGTCAGCGACTTCTTGTTGTCGAGGATCAAATAGCAGTAAGCTCGGTTCTTGTGTCGCCCGACCCGGCCCCGCAACTGGTGCAGGTCGGCCAGCCCGTACTTGTCGGCCTCGTTGATGAACATCGTGTTGGCGGTCGGGATGTCGAGGCCGCTTTCGATGATGGTCGTGGCGATCAGGACATCGGCCTGCGCCTTCACGAACGCATACATGTTCTGTTCGAGGTCATGCTCCCCCATCTGGCCGTGAACGATGGCGATGCGGGCCTCGGGCACGATGTTCTGGATGCGGTCGGCCAGCGATTCGATGTCCATCACGCGGGTGTGGACGAAGTACACCTGCCCCCCGCGATTGAGCTCGCGCATCACCGCCTGCTTAATGAGTTGGTCGTCCCAACGCACGATCCGCGTCTCGATTGCCATCCGGTCCTGCGGCGGCGTGGTCAGATTCGAGATGTCCCGAATCCCGAGTAATGACAGATGCAACGTGCGCGGGATCGGCGTCGCACTCAGCGTCATGACATCCACCGCCAGCCTCAGCCGCTTGAGCATCTCCTTATGAGCCACCCCGAAGCGTTGCTCTTCATCGATGACGAGTAACCCCAGATTCTTGAACCGCACATCGGGTTGGACCAGCCGGTGGGTGCCGATCACGATGTCAACGGCCCCGGCCTCCATCTTGAGCAGGATCTCCTTCTGCTCGGCTTTGGTGCGGAACCGCGAGAGGACTTCGACCGAGATCGGGAACTCCGCGAATCGATTGCAGAAGGTCCGGTAGTGCTGTTCGGCCAGCACCGTCGTTGGCACGAGAATCGCAACTTGCCGTCCGGCGTCGACGACCTTGAAGGCCGCGCGGATCGCCACCTCGGTCTTGCCGAATCCGACATCGCCGCAGATCAGCCGGTCCATCGGCTGCGGCTTCTCCAGGTCGATCTTCGCGTCCTCGATCGCCCGCACCTGGTCGTCGGTCTCGGTATAGGGGAACGCCGCTTCGAACTCCTGCTGCATCCGCGTATCAGCTGGGCAGGCGATGCCGGGAATCAACTCGCGCTGGGCCTGGAGCCGCAGCATGTCGCTCGCCATGTCGGCCACGGCGGCGGCCACTTTCTTCTTGCTGGAGGCCCACGCCGTGCCGCCGACCTTGGAGAGGACGGGGCTGCTCTTGGTCGCCCCCACATACTTCTGCACGAGGTTAATCAGCGAGGCCGGGACGAAGATCTTCACCGCATCGCGGAATTCGAGGACCAAGTGTTCCTCTTGCCCTCCCTCGCGATCCAGCACCTGCATCCCGCGAAACCGCCCGATCCCATGCGACACATGGACGATCAGGTCTCCCTCCTTCAAATCCAGAAAGCTGTCGATCGCCCGCGATTCCAGCCGCCGTTTGCGTGCCGCGGTGCGCCGCACCTCGACGCGGTCAAACAGTTCATTGTCGCTGATGACGACCACTTGCTCAGCGACCAGCCGATACCCGCGCGTCACCGAGCCGAGGCACAACGACACGCGCGGCACCAACTCCGGAACGCTCTGCTCCAGCAGTTCCCGCAGCCGCTGGCGTTCCCCCTCGTTGTGGCAGGCAATGACCACCGACTCGTCCCGCCCGACGATCCCGGCCAGTTCCTTCAGCACCTCCGACTTCGGCCCGGCCAACCGTTCGAGCGACTCGACTTGCAGATGACACGTCGTCTCCGCACTCGCTCCCATGAGCGCCGCCAACGTCACCGAGGGATGCTGCGTCGTTCGCGAGAGAATTGTCTCAACACGGTACAACCCCTTCGGTTCGTCGAGCCGCTGCAGGTAATGTCGCCCCTCCTCGACGAGGTCGGCCAGCTCTGACAACACGACCCAGCAGTTCGAAGAGAGCCGGTCGACGAAGCACTCGCCGTCCTGTTGTAGGACGGGCCCATTGGCCCGTCCGTCCCCAGTGGGATAGGCTTCCAGCCTGTCATGCTTAATCTTCTTGTCGCCCTCATCCTTCCCCAGCCCTTTGACAGGCTGGAAGCCTATCCCACTCCCAATCGCCGTGATCGTCGTCTCGGCCAGCGTGTCGACCTTCCGCTGTGTCTCGACATCAAACGTCCGGATCGAGTCGACCTCATCCCCGAACAGCTCGATCCGCACTGGGTCGATCGCCTCGGGGGTAAAGATGTCGATGATCCCGCCATGGATCGAGAACTCCCCCGCTCGCTCGATTGTCGGCGTCCGCTCGAACCCCCGCTCCACCAGCCAGCCCAGAAACTCTTCCGTCGCCAGCGTCTGTCCCACCCGAATGGTGCGCGTCCCGGCGGTCAGCGTCTTTCGCGACGGCACGGGGTGGAGCAGGGCGGCCAGGCTGGCCACGATCACCCTGGGCGGGTGCGGCCCCTCCAACTCCTGCAACATCCGCAGCCGCGCCCCATAGATCGGGTCCGCGACTGAGCGGTCCTTCGGCAGCGACTCCCATGCCGGGAACACCACCGGCGGAGGATCGAGAAACGGCAGCAAATCGGCTGCGAAATCATCGACATCACTAATCCGAGGCAGCACGATCAGCACCTGCCCCGGTGCCTCTTTCACCACAGCCGCCGTCGCGAGTGCGCAGCTCGATCCCCACGCCCCATCGATCGTCCCGCTCTGTCCCGCCCGCATGGCGTCCGTGACAGCTGCAAAAGAATCGACGCGTCCGAGCCGGTCCACCAACTCCGCTAGCGTCTGGATCGACATCACTCTCTCGACGATCCGCCCATCTGATTGAATCGAGAGAAGATAACGGGATGAGAGCCGTAGCAGAAGTCGTAAGACTTCTACCGTCTCGCCAGCCCGCTGCGGCCAACTGGCTCATCGCCCCGAAGGGGCAGCCACAGATCAGCCCAGGGCGAGGCCGGAAGGGCGAGGCTCCTGCCGAGCCGCAACCGGGGTTGGGCGTCTCCCCTGGCTCGCGGCTCAGCAGGAGCTTCGCCCTCCCGACTTTGCCCTCGCGCACGACGGCGTCATTCACGGGCGATAGACGAATTCACTCGATGCCAGCAACGCCTGGCACAAATCGGTCAGGGCATCAGCGCTCGGATTGGCGTGGCTGGCCGTCTTGTACTTTTCAGACTGCTGATCGAGGAACGCCGTGGCGATCTTCAGTTCGACATCCTGCGGAGCGCGACCGTAGCACAGGCGGTAGGCGTGGGTGATCTTGGTGGCGGTGGTCTCCCCGGTGAGTCGACCGGCGAGGGCGATCGAGTACCGTCGCCCCTGATCGCTGTTGAGGAACATCAACGCCTGCGGAGCGACGGTCGTGTTCGACCGCTGGCCGATGCTCACTAGGTGTTCCGGCCAGTCGAAGAGCATCATCATCGGCACCAACTGGCTACGTTTGATGAAGAAGTACACGCTGCGGCGGTTGGTGTTCGGGTCGAGCGTGCCGGGGCCGAACATGCGGGTATCGAGCTGGCCGGAGACGGCGAGTAAGCTGTCGCGGATCGGCTCCGCTTCCAGGCGTTGCGGCTTCATCCGCCATAGCAAAAAATCTTCGCGATCGATTGTCGCGCGGGTTTCGTCGAACTCGGTCGACTGGCGGTAAGTCGCACTGAGCATGATCTGCTTGTGCAGCCGCTTCATCTTCCAGCCACCAGCGATCAGTTCGCGGGCCAGCGCATCGAGCAACTCGGGGTGCGTCGGGCGTTCTCCTTGGAACCCGAAGTCGCTCGGTGTGGCGACGAGCCCGCGACCGAAGTGGTGTTGCCAAATCCGGTTGACTATTACGCGGGAAGCCAGCTGCCCGGCTCCCTCAACGGGATCGGTGATCCAGTTCGCCAGTGAGGTGCGGCTGAAGCGGGTGCGGGTCCAGCCCTGCGGCGGGGTGGCCTTCCACTTCTCGGAGGTCGCGGTCGCGGGCATCAGCACGCGGAGGAAGCCGGGCTGGACCGTCTCGACCTTTTGATGGATGTCGCCGCGTTTGAGGAGGAACATCTCCGGATAGAAGTGCGGGAAGCCACGGTCGTTCGCGTGGTGCGACATCTTCGGCAGCCCTTCGCTGGTGACCAGCACCTTGGTCAGTTGCGGCAAGGCTCCGGTGGCGATGTGCTTGTCGTGGGCGGCCTTCAAGGCCAGCCATTCGGGGGAGGTCGTCTTGTACCAATCGAGGGCGATCTTCCCGGCCTCACTGGTCGATTCGGCCCCGACCTTGGCAGCCACGAGTGCGTCACGTATCCGAGCATCTGGACCCGCCCCACCGAACGTCGGGGCCTGGTTCTCGCGGTCGGTGATCGACAGCCGGAACCGCCCCAGGATGTGCTGCGGATTCGGATGCGGGAAGGCCAGCGTGACCGTCAGCGTCACCTCGTCGCCCGTTCCGACCGGCTCCGCAAAGTCGAACACAGCGGCGTTGTCCTTGCCAATCCCGCCCATGTCGACAGCCCAGCCGCTGGTCGGGTTGTCGTCGATGGAAGCCGCCACCGAGAGGTCGCCGGTGTTCTGCTGGTGACTGGCCCGGGGGTTGGTGAGCTTGATGTCGCGCGAACCGGCGGCATCGGTGATCGAGACCTTCAAGTTCCCCAACACAAAGTTCCCGTTGGGCGCGCGGCCCGGTCCCTTGGAGGGGAGCGAGTCGTGGGCCAGGGCCTCGATGCGGAGGCTGCGGATGCCTTGGCGTTTGATCTTGGCGGTGAGGGTCAGCGTCTCCTTCGCCGGGGCCGTACCGCTAGCGAGCGAGGAGCCGTCGGGTTGCTTCGCATAGTTCGTGCCCGCGTCGCCCTTGACGCTGCCGAGGTCCAGGATCTCCCAGGCATCGAGTGAGGTCTGTGGGTCGAACTTGGTGAGCCACTCCTTGAACTGCGAGGGGAGCGTCTTCTGTTCGAAGTCGGACAGTTTCTTCACGAGGTCGGCCTGCGTGACCTCGAACGACTCGCGTCGTTTCTGGTTCTCCTCGGGCAGCAGATCGAGTTCAATCTCCGACCGGATCGCCGACGAGAAGCAGGCGGCCAGCCGGTAGTAGTCGCGGCTCGGGATCGGGTCGAACTTGTGGTCATGACACCGGGCACATCCGACCGACAGGCCGAGAAACGCCACGCCGGTCGTCGTCGTCATGTCGTCGAGTTCGTCATACCGCGCCCGCTCGAACTCGTCCTCCGTCAACTGAGTCGGAAACGCCCCAGCTCCCAGGAACCCGGTGGCCATCAGTGCATCCGGAGTGTTCGGAGCGAGTTCATCTCCGGCCAACTGCCACTTCACGAACTGGTCGTACGGCATGTCGGCATTGAGGGCGCGAATCAGAAAATCGCGGAAGTGGTAGGCGGTCGGTCGGTCGTAGTCTTGCTCGTAGCCATGCGACTCGGCAAACCGGGCGACATCCATCCAGTGCCGCGCCCAGCGCTCGCCGAACCGAGGCGACTCGAGCAGCCGGTCGATTAGTTTCTCGTACGCCATTGGGTCGGTGTCATTAACGAAGGCGTCGACCTCTTCCGGAGTTGGCGGAATCCCGAGCAGATCGAGCGACGCCCGGCGGATCAGCGTCAACCGGTCCGCCTCGCGGTTCGGGTGCAGGCCCTTCGCTTCCTGTGCCGCGAGGATGTACCGATCGATATTGTTCTGTGGCCAGTCCTCGTTCTGCACAGCGGGCAAGAGCGCCACCCCCAGCGGCTGAAAGGCCCAGAACTGGCGGTCGCTGTCAGTGACCTCGCGTTCTTGGCCGGGGTCTTTCGGGTCGAAAAGCGGAGCATCGTAGACGAACCCCAGATCAATCCACTTCTTCAAATGGCCGATCTGCTCGTCCGAAAGTTTCGGCAACTTGAACGGCATCCCCGGCTCTTCGGCATGCGT
>JAYTFV010000208.1:0-5764 GCA_043734065.1 Planctomycetota bacterium | reverse complement strand
GTCGGATCGAGCTTGAGGGCCTCCTGGTAGTTCGTGACCGCCTCCTCCCAGCGGGCGATCTTCTGCAAGTGATCCCCGCGCGCGACCCAGTTCTGCGGGTCTTTCGGATCGGCATTGAGTTGGCGATTCAGCGCATCGAGTTCATAGGACCACTCGATATGATCGAGATCCTGGCGAGCCAACTCCGGCTTCCCCACAGCCAGATACGAGTCGGCCCGCAACTGGTAATACTCAAGGGCGGTCGGCAGGAGTTCGATGGCCTGGGTGAAGTCAGCGATGGCCTGGTCATGACGACCGGCCAGGGCGTGGGCTTGGGCCCGGTTGTTCCAGGCGTTGACGTACTTGTCGTTGAGTTCGATGGCGTGCGTGAAGCTTGCGACAGCCTCATCAAACTTCTTGGCGCGCGACAGCGCGAAGCCGCGATTGTTGTGGGCGTCGACGTACTTCGGATCGATCCGCAGGGCGGCATCGAACTCGTGGACCGCCTTGGCCAGCTCGCTCTTCGCCTTGTCGAATCCCCCGACCTGCTGGTGATCTCCGGCCAGAGCGATCCGCACCAGCCCGCGGTTGTTGTGCGGCTGGGCGTATTTCAGATCCAGGGCGATGGCCTGGTTGAAGTCCTCCATCGCCTGGTCGTTGTTTTGGGTCAGCAGATGGAAGTAGCCGCGCGTGTTCCGGAACTTGGAGTTCTCGGGTTGCAGCCGGATGGCCTCATCCATGTCGCGAATCGCCAGCGTGTAGAGCTTGGCCTCCGAGAGGATCGAGGCCCGCGCGGTGTAGGCGGCGACCAGTTGGGGATTGGCGCGGATGGCCTCATTCAGAAGCCGCGACGCATCGTTGATGTTGTGTTTGAGGATCAGATCCTGAGCCATCGTGACGGCCTGCTCGGGACTGATCTTCCGAGGAGCTCCCGGCGTATCGGACGCGGGAGCCACGATGCTGGTGGTCGGAGTCGTCGCCTCGTTCGGAGCCGGATCGCTCTTGCCACATCCGACCAGAACCAGCCACAGAATCGAGCAGAATGTCTTGTGCATGGTGAGTGTTCCCGTCCCTGAACTCGAGTGGCATCCCTGCCAGCGCGTGGGCGCTCTCCCGATCTGGGGAGTGTCCCCGTTCTGAAGGACCGGCTTTTACTGCCTGTTCGCGAATGGGGTCAATGCCGGTCTGAGTCGAGAGTCGAGAGTCGGGGGACGGGGGGCGGGAGCAACACTGGGAGCGGGGGAGCGGGGGAGAGAGGGAGAGAGGGAGAGGGGGAGAGAGGGAGAGGGGGAGTGCCGCAATGGGGGCGGGCTTGAGAGACAGGCTTCTGGACTGCGGAGTGATTGCGCGGAACATCCGGGTGGTGAGGACCGACTCAGCGGCGGGCAAGTGGCGGGCTGGCCAGTGCCGATAGCCCCGGCATGCAAGACTTTGAAGCCCACTGTTCCCAGAATCGCGAGGACTGGCTGCGCCTCTTAGGGGCGTACGCACAGGCGGAAGAGGCGGCGTCTCTGGCAGAAGCCGCAGCGTCGAAGGTCGTAACCCCTCCGGCAGTTTCTGCCGCTGCCGGGTTCGATGCAGAAGCCGAAGAGAGTTCGACCGGCTGGGTGGCACGGATTGCCTCGATCGAGGGAGTGGAAGCCGCTCGGATGTCGACGCTGCATGGCCGCGTGATTGCCCTGGGGTATCTGAAGTTTAAGTTGATCGACCGCCAGATCGGTTTGAGGTATCGTCTGACTCCGCCGGGGAAACAACTGGCGCAGGCTCGGCCCGAGACGACGGAAGCAGCGGCGTGAGGTCCACTCTGGTAGCCGCGTTCGCCAGAACGTGGGGAGCCGCTCCCCGTGGGATCGCCCGCATTCTGGCGAATGCAGCGACAGGAAATCCACATGTCGATTGAATCCCAACTGGCCGCCTTGGGCCTCACTTTGCCGGAGCCTGCCAAGCCGGTGGCTTCCTATGTTCCCACGGTGCGGACCGGGAATCTGGTGTTCTGCAGCGGGCAGTTGCCGTTCTTGAATGGGCAGCTCCTGGCCGTGGGCACGGTGCCCACACAGGTCGATATCACCTCGGCCCAGGCGGCTGCGAAGCAGTGCGTCCTCAACGGGTTGGCCGCTCTGCGGGCTGAACTGGGCGGTGATTTGTCGCAGGTGGTGCGAGTGATTCGTATTGGTGTTTTTGTCCAAAGTGTCGATGGGTTCCAGGACCAGCCGCAGATTGGGAATGGGGCCAGTGACCTCCTCGTGCAGATCCTGGGCGACCGGGGTCGGCATGCTCGCACTTCGGTGAGCGTGAATGCGCTCCCGCTGAACGCTGCGGTCGAGGTTGAGTTCCTGTTCGAGGTGGCCTGACAGCCTGGTGAAAATGGTCGTGGCACGGGCGTCTCGCCCGTGATTCCTTGGATTCAAACATGGGCAAGATGCCCATGCCACATTTTTCAACGAACTGCTGACCCGTGGCCGAGCCGCTGCTGCATGTGGTCCTCTACCAACCTGAGATCCCGCAAAACACCGGCAACATCGGGCGTAGCTGCGTGGCCGTGGGGGCCAAGCTGTGGCTGGTCAGGCCGCTGGGGTTCCATCTGGATGACCGGTATTTGAAGCGGGCGGGGATGGACTATTGGCAGCATCTCGACTGGGAGGCGGTCGATGATTGGGCCACGATTGAGCAGAAGCTGGCTGGGAGAAACTTCTGGCTGTTTACCAAGACGGCGACGCGGCTGACGTGGGAGGCGGAGTTCCAGCCGTGCGATGTGCTGGTCTTCGGGAGCGAGTCGAGCGGGCTGCCGGAGCAGTTGCGGCAGTCGCACTTGGCCCACTGCGTCAAGTTCCCGATGCACGAAGCAGTGCGGAGTTTGAATCTGGCGAGTACGGTGAACGCGGCGCTCTATGAAGCCGTGCGGCAGTTTGGCGGCTTGAGTTAAGTGGCAAGAGACCAAGCCCAGGAGTCCACTCATTTGAGCATGTGATGTAGCTGCACTCGCCAGAGTGCGGGCTCCCCGCGATCTGGCGAACGCAGCTACCCCTCATCTTCCACTTGATGACGCGACTACGCGTGAATCGCGAAGGCTTTTCGCAGCGAATCCAGGGCGGCGGCTCCTTGCGAACGAGCGACCACCACGCTCATGCGGATCTCTGAAGTATTGACCATCTTGACGTTGATCTGGGCCTCGGCAAGGGCGCGGAACATCCGCTCGCCGACACCGGTATGAGTTCGCAGGCCGATCCCGTTGAGCGACAGCAGCGCGATGTCGCGCTCGTGGCTGACGCGCGAGCCGGGCCATTTGCGGATCAGCGTCTGCACGAGTTCCAGGCAGCGAGTGAGATCTTCCGCATCGACCGTGAACGAGACCTCGGTCTTCGCGTTGCGGCCCACGTTCTGCACGATCATGTCGACCGACACCCCGCCTTGAGCCACGGTTTCGAACAGCTCCGCCGAGATGCCGGGGCGGTCCTGCACATCGTGCAGGGTGACGCGGGCCTGGCTCTCATCGAGGATCACCTCGCTCACCACAATATCCTCCATGCTGCGCAGACGGCTGACCACGGCGGCCAGGCGTTCCTGCTCGCTGGCCCGCGCGGTGGCCGAGGCAGCCGCCTTGGAGGTCGCGACCGTCAGTTCCGGTGCCGGAGTTTCCCGATCGAGTTGGAACCCGTGATGCACCGTCCGCAGGGCCTGCTCGCACACGTTGCGGTCGACGAGGACCGACACCTTAATGTCGCTCGTCGTAATCATCTGGATGTTGATCCCGGCATCGGCCAGTCGCCGGAACATCCGGGCCGCGACCCCTGGACACGACCGCATCCCCAGCCCCACGGCCGACACCTTGGCCAGATTCGTTCCGCTCAAAACCGAGCCTTCGCCTAACTCAGTCACAGCTTCCTGGGCCGCTGTCAGCGTTTCGGCGAGTTCGCCAGCGGGGACGGTGAACGAGACCTCGGCCTTGTTGTCGACCGAGACGTTCTGCACCACCATGTCGAGCGGGATCTTGCGCGCCGCCATCTTGGCGAAGATCTGGCTCATCACGCCCGGTCGATCGGGGATGTCGCACAGGCTGACCCGCACCTCGTCGCGGACCAGGGCCATGCCGGTCACGCTGCGGGCAATCTCTTCACCGGTGGCGGCTATGAGGGTGCCCTCGTTGTTATTCAAAGCATGCCGCACGCGAAGGGCGACCTCGAACTTCTTGGCGAACTCAATGCTCCGCGAGTGCATGACCCCCGCGCCCAGGCTGGCCATTTCGAGCATCTCGTCATAGGAGATGCGGGAGATCTTACGGGCCTCGGGGACAATGCGCGGGTCGGTGGTGTAGACGCCATCGACATCGGTATAGATTTCGCACTCATCGGCTTCTAGGGCCGCCGCCAGTGCCGTCGCGGTGGTGTCGCTCCCCCCGCGCCCCAGCGTGGTGATGTCGCCGTTCTCGCTGACCCCCTGAAACCCGCAGGCGACCACGATCCGCCCGGCGTCGAGTTCCCGCTTGAGCCGTTCGGTGGAGATCAGGCTGATGCGGGCCTTGGTATAGGTCTGGTCGGTGATGATCCCGATCTGCTCCCCGGTCAGACTGATCGCCTGCTCGCCGAGGGTGCCGATGGCCATCGCCACGAGGGCCACCGCCTCCTGCTCCCCGGTGGAGAGCAGCATGTCCATCTCGCGCGGCTGGGGGGCGAGCGTGATCTCGTTGGCGAGGTCAATCAGTTCGTCGGTCTTCTTGCCGCGCGCGCTGCACACCATCACGACCTGGTGCCCGGCCCGTTTCGCTGCGACCGCTCGCCTTGCTGCGGAGAGAATCCGCTCCGGAGTGCCGACACTGGTTCCGCCAAACTTCTGCACGATCAGAGACACGCCACACACTCCGCAAGAATTCGTGAGGTGATCACAGCCACCTCCACACCATCCTCAACTGGGTCCAGCCGGTTCGGGATCGCCGCGATTCGGACCATCCCCCCGTTCGAGGAAGGGGAACAGGATATCAGACCGCCGCCGTGGCGGAAAATCGATGGCGTCGACAAGCGAAAGTTCGGGACAAATCATCTCGCATGGATGGTTCAAGGCCATCTCAAGCCGCCAGACCCGCATCCGAACGACGGGGACAACCCAAACCGTCAGGCCGGGTGCAATTCCCAGCTCCTTGCCCGTACCGCCCAAGCTTCCGCGTACTCCGGCCAATCGTGCAATGTCGCCGGATCGAAGTCGGCCCCGTTCGGCCACACCAACGTGTGGACCTCGGGATCAAGCACCACTTGGTTGAAGAGCGCCAACTCGCGCAGCGGACCGAACAGTTCGCCCGCCAGAACGGGTTGGAAGTCGATCACCTGCTCGGTGTCATCGTCAAAGCCCACCAGCAATGTATACGGTGCGAACACTCGAAAACGGCAAACGCGACAGATCAAATGGTTCATCGAGGTTCACTCCAAGGGGGCGATCGGGAGTGGCAAATTCCCTTCCCGCAATCGCTGCCAGCCCGCAAGCAACTCTTCTTGATGCAGCTCGGCCCATGCTTCCACCAGTCGTCGTTGGCGTCTTGGCAGGTCACCGGCGATGATTTCGACGGGGTCCAGGCCAATGACCGCGATATCATGACACTCCGCGCGGATGCCGACAGGGACTCCGGAGAGGTCCACAGACCCAGCCTCATCGAATGCACCACACGCACAGCACAAGCCAGACTGGGTCCACAGATTTCGGTTCATCCGACTATTTGGGGGGTTGGCTTGCAAAATGCGTACATGCTGGTCACCACTGGGGTTGTGTTTACGAGGCACGACAGACCAGTGGGGAGCGC
>JAYTFV010000207.1:0-4973 GCA_043734065.1 Planctomycetota bacterium | reverse complement strand
GGACGGAATGGCCGCCTTTCGCGAACATGTGATCTTTAGCAGCGTCCTCGGGGCCGGATATGGAGCCGTGGGGGCGCTCGCGTTCGGCTTTACTCCCGTTCAAGGTTCGCTCGCGGGGGTCATGACAGCTGTGGCCGGGATGTTGCCGGACCTCGATCTCGATCATGGTCGTCCCGCGCAGGAGCTGTTTGGGTTGCTGGCGGGAGTGGCTCCGCTGTTGCTGGTGGGGCGGGTGCTGTACTGGCTGCATCTGCCCGCGGATCGCGAGACGGTGATGCTGGGGATGGTCGTGCTGTACGGATTGATCCGATATGGGCTGTCGCGGATCATTCCACACTTCAGCGTGCATCGGGGAATGTTTCACAGTATTCCAGCGATGCTGATTGCGGCGGAGATGGCCTATCTGTCGTACCCCAGCGACTCCACACGAGTGAAGTGTCTGGTGGGAGCGGGGGTGGCGCTGGGGTTCTTCTCGCATCTGCTGCTGGATGAGATCTACAGCGTTGAGATCAATGGCGTGAAGGTGGGACTGAAGAAGTCATCGGGGACGGCGATCAAGATGTTCGGCCAGGCGTTTCTTCCGAACGTGCTGACTTTCGCGATGGCCGCGACGTTGTCGTATGCGACGTTGCAGGAGGCCGGGTTGATCCGTGAGACCTCGACCGAAATCGCCCCCGGATTGCGACCGCGCCCACTGCTGCAACAGGCCGAAGAGCCGGATGCGGAGCAGTTGCGGTAGGCCCATTGCAGGACGACGCTCCGCGTCGTCACTCACGACGCGGAGCGTCGTGCCACAATAAATTGAACATATTACATCGGCCCGGCTGCAGTTCGCCGTCCCCGTTCCTAACCGGCAATGGCTTCTCAGTTTGTGGATCGCGTCTCTTTCGCTGCCAACGTCCCGAGCGCGCCGACGCACCCCTGAACCGGCCAATAATGCCACTTCGCTGGGAAGTTCGGCTGTTTCTGCCGGATCGTCTTCGGCTATATCACCGCTCTCATCCCGGATGTCGTTCGGCACATCCCGCGAATCCCCCCTCCCGACGCGAGTTCGCATTCCACCTCCGGAATGACTCCCGACCTCTACAGGCTCCGACCCCATGCGACTCCGCTCCCTGCACTCGATGACAGCGTGTCTCGTCACGGCCAGCGCTCTGGTGATCGCTGGATGCAGCTCGTATCCCGGCAATGGGTCGACGCCGATCGGCTATCGGCCAGGGACTCCGCAGTACGGCTACCCACAGCCGGGATACCTCCCGGTCAGCAATCCAGGCGGCGGGCCACCGATCATCTGGGTGCCGAATGGACCGGTCCCGGCTCCCCGTCAACCGATTCCGATCAACCCGATTCCCGTGAATCCCCAGCCACCGGAGAAACCGGTGGTGCTGAAGCCGGTCCCGCCGATTCCCGATCCAGGCGGCAATCCAGGTGGAAATTCAGGCGGCAATTCCGGCGGGACGACTCCCGTCAGCCAGCCCAAACCGATTCCTCCGACCCCGACTGACATCACTGCCAAGTGGGCTCCGTGGCAGCTTCCCCCGCGTGGAGCTGCGATCGCGGCGAACCCGAATGTGCCGAATCAGGTGGCAGCGGCCCAGGCCGTCAACGGCATGCCGCACACGGCTTGTCTGCATCCCCAGGGGACCGCGGCTCAGAAGTTTCAAGCGTCCGCCAATTCCGCTCCCGATTCAGAGCGGCGTGTCGACGGGACCAACTCATCTCCGGAGCAGGATCTGCGGTGGCGGGGTGGGAAGATCCTGCAGAACATGTCGTATGTGAACCTCTACCTGGGGGGCGAAGCTGCGGGCTGGACGCTGGATGAAGTCTCGAAGATCGATGCCAGCCTGGAGGCGGCGTTGACGGATATCAATCTGAATCATGTGCTGATGCAGTATTTCGACAACCAGCCATTGGGCACGACGGCCCTCCCGTCGCATCCGTTGATGGGGACGACGCCGCAGATTGTCTCACGCGGCGATGTCCAGCGGTACATGCAGTATTTCTTCGACCAGGGCTACCTCAACAGCTATCCACTGGACTCGACGATCTTTAACTTTCTGCTGCCGCCGGGCACGATCCTGAACGACGAGGATCAGCCCGGGAATAACGCCAAGGGCCCGGCCAGTCTCGCGGCAGAAACAGAGGATGAAGGGAGAAAGCGTTATGCACCGGCGGACGAAGCGGGCGACTCGACCGGTGGCCTGGGCGGGTATCACGGCTCGATCCACTATCATGGAAAAACTCTGTACTACTCGGTCGAGGTCTACTCGGAACGCCGAGCCGATGGGTTCGCGAACGGCATCCCGGTGTTCCCCGAATCGTGGAAGAACGTGTGCGCCACGATGTATCACGAGATCTGCGAGTTCCGCACCGACCCCGATGTCGAGGACGCGATCCGCGATCCGTACAACCCCAACTCGGAGCAGTTCCTCGGCTGGACCTCCGATTCGGGTGAAGAGATCGGCGACTACCCGCTGCATGCGGGCGCGTCGCTCAAGTCCGTCGTGACCGAAGTGCCGCTGGCCAACGGGAAGGGCACGGTCCCGGTGCAGTACAACTATTCGAACGCGGTCCACGGACCCGAGGGACCGATCCCCGGGCTGAATCCGGTCGCACCGAGGTAGGGACTCGACGGACCGTCACTTGACAGGCAGAGTTTCCGCTTCTCGCTTCGTGGCCAGGTTGCGAAAGAACCGCGTGGCGATCTTGTGCGTGAACCATTCGCCCAGACGCGGGAAGATGTGCGAGACCGCAAAAAAGACCCGGATGGCGGGGTGTTCGACGACGATTCGCGGGGGGTCGGTCCGCAGGGCCTTGATGACTTTTTTGGCCACCGTTTGAGCTGTGGTGCCCCCCATCAGCCACGGCACAGGGCGGCCCATCTCGGTCTTGATGACCTCGTAAATTCCGCCGTCTTCCGTGAAGCCGGGGCAGATCGCCGTGGCGGAGATTCCGCTGCCTGCGTATTCGAGTCGCAGCGCCATCGAGAACTGGAGCAAGCTGGCCTTCGTCGCCGCGTAGGTCGCCCCATACGGCGGGGCCTGGATCGCGGCTGTCGAGGCCATGTTGATGACGCGGCCCCAGCCCTGCTTTAGCATGACCGGGATCACGAGCCGGGTCAGCACGATGGCCCCCAGGGTGTTGGTCAGGATTGTGGCTTCGATCTGCTCGACCGGAATCTCATGGAACGCCCGAAAGGCTTCGATCCCCGCGTTGTTCACCAGCACGTCAATCCCGCCGAACTCCGCCACAGCCGCCTCCACGAGCCGCTCCAGGTCGGCCCGCTTCGAGACATCCGTGGGAACCGTCAGCACCCGCACTCCCGACTTGCGGAGTTCCTCCGCAGCCAACTCCAGCTTGTCCGCCGAGCGCGCGGCCAGGACCAGATTCATCCCCTTCTGAGCCAGCGCGTTGGCCACCGCCCGGCCGATTCCCTGGGAACCGCCGGTGATCAGGGCGACTTTGCCTTCGAGTGATACGGACATGGGGATCCTGTCAGAGGTCGGGAGAAGCCAGGCTCAACAGCCTGTGGAAAAAGTCTCGTGGCACGGGCGTCCCGCCCGTGGATCCCTCGAAAAACACATGGGCGAGACGCCCATGCCACCCATTTCAACGGGCTGTCAAGTGGGAGTCGACTCGTGCAGTGAAGTGGGGCTCGTCGTCAGTGTCTGCAGTTCCTCGGCGAGCACGCCATTCAGAATCTGTTCCAGTCGCAGCAGACTGTCCGCAACCAACTGCCCATCCATCAGCCGGTGATCGTACGCCAGTGTAACACGCGAGAGGCCCGCTGTATCGATCGGACCATAGCTGAGAACCCCGGTCTGAAACGAGGGCGGGCAGTCGATCTCCACGCCCCGGCTGGCCAGCGTGGAGAGAAAGAACGTCCCCACCCGCTGGGCCCGCGTGGGTCCGTGCAACTGGATGTGACACCACCAGATGAACCGGCGGAGGGGATTAGGGATCGAACTGAGCTGGAGAAATCGCTTGAAGATCTGCTTGACGGGCTGTTGCTGATAGCGGTCTAGCTGTTGCTGGAGTTCGAAGAGCGGAGTGACCTCGAGCGAATTGAACCGTCCCCAGAACAGCCAGGGCTCTCCCCGAAACTCGCGTTGAATGGCGAGTATGCCGATGCTGGTGTCGTGCTGGTAGATCGTCGGCCAGGGAAACGACATCCACGTCTGGCGAAAGACGGGGGTCTCTTTCGCGAGCAGGGCGTAAGCCTTCAGGAACAACACCGGCCAGGAGACCCGCACCGGGCACGCCTTGCGAATCGTGTCGAGTGGTCCGAGAAGGGTCATCCGGTGATGCGGGCAAAGCGGCACCTGCTGGTGAAAATGCAGGACATCGCACGTAAGTCGACGTGAACGCGGCACCAGGAATCGGCGTCGATTCCCCGCGCTGTACGGGACTGGTCGTGTGTCCTCGCCGTCTGCCATCCATGCCCTCGATTTGCCCGTGCTGCGTCGTATCGGGAAGTTCGCAAATTACCAGACTGGGAAGCGGGGGCAAAGAGTGGTCGGCGGGAGAGCAGGGAGATGTGTGTGCGTCTGGATTGCCGGCGATTTCTCCGAAATCGCCGTCTGAGGGCGATTCGTACGACTCACCCCCGATTGTTTGCGAGCATCACCTATTGAGGTTTCAAGTCGGTACAAGATGCCAGCTTTCCCATGTGGCTGGCGGCTCGGAGGCTGCGCTGGAAGTGGTTCTCCCCAGCGAGCGTCGCCCCGGCGATTTCGGAGAAATTGCCGCCAATGGGGCGGCCCGTCTCATCCGAGATCTCCACCGACAATCGAGATGCACACACTTACCCCTGCTTCGGTTCCTTTTCCCGATCCGCCTGCGGCACATAGGCTGGCAACTTCTGGCTGGCAAAGATCGGCTTCATGCGCGCCAGCCGCAGGCGACCGTTGATGATCGGCAGGCTGACATTGTCGTCGCCGATCAGCGGGCGGGCGTATTTGATGAAGTCATCG
>JAYTFV010000206.1:0-6702 GCA_043734065.1 Planctomycetota bacterium | reverse complement strand
CAACACCCGCACCCGCAAGTCCACCGAATAAGGCTTCCCCATCGCAGTCCTCCTTGACTGGGGGGACTCTAGCAAAGCCAGAGAAACGAGTGAAGAGGACTTGCGAAAGTGCTCTAGGATGCGGTTCCAGGCCGGAACCGGCGAGCCAATCACCGACTCGGCCATGGCATTCTCCGACAGCAGTGCAAACTTGTCATGGGCCACGCTCGCCACAAACACGGTCCCGTCCTCGCGCGGTGCGTACAGCTTGTCTCCGGCGATGAGCGGCGAGGCGTAGTAGTTCGCCCGATTCTCGGGGAACTTCCCCTCCCACACCGTCTGGCCATTGGTCGGATCGATGCACGCCACCTCGCCGCGATCGCGAACGAGATAGACCCGACCCTTGTAGGCCACCGGAGTGGGGACAAACGTCCCCACATCGTCTCGCTGCCACACATGATTGGTCGACGTGACATCCCCGCTTCCCGTCAGTTTGATCCCGTGCAGTCGCGGAATCCCCCGGTCGTTGCGGCCATACGCGATCACCGCCATGTCCCCCACAATCACCGGCGTCGCAATGGCAGGCCACAGCTTGTTGCCATCTGGATTGAAGTTGCCGCACGTCCAAACCACCTGTCCATCGGTCGTGTTGTGAATGGTGAGGTGTTCCGCTCCCCAGACCAGGATTGTTTCCTGTCCCTCGTGCTGAATGACCAGCGGCGTCGTGTAGCCGTGATCGCATTCGGTCGGCGTCGGGTAGTTGCGAGCGACCTTCCAAACCATGTCGCCGCTGACCTTGTCAAACGCGGCCAGCCACGACTCCCCCTGGTGCATGCGAGCCATGATGACGTACTTCTCGGTCAGCACGGGCGAGGTGCCGTGATCCCAAAACAACGTGTCCTTCCCGAATCGCTCCACGAGGTTGGTCTTCCAACGCTCCTTCCCGTCGAGGTCCACAGCAGCCAGCGTCCCGCTCTTGAAAAAGACGAACACCCCCTGGCCATCGGTGGCCGGGGAGGCGTTACTGCCCGAGCCATTGCGATGCTTCCCGGCGTTCTCGGTCCCGAACACGGCCCGCCATTTCTCGCCCCCTTGGAAGTCGTAGCACAGCAGCGCGTCCTTCCCTTCCACAGGGGCTGTCAGGTAGATCATCCCCTTCAGGATGATCGGCGTGGAACACCCCTTGCCCGGCAACGCGGTCCGCCACAGACACTGCTCCGCGCTGAACTTGACGGGATAGCTCCCCTCCTCCACGCTCCCATTCCCCAGCGGGCCACGCCACGCCTGCCAGTCCGGCACATCCGCAGCCCCACTCATTCTTACCGCGAAGCAGACCAGCCAAGCTGTGGCAACCAGAATTTTGTGGGCCATCGTTGTCGAACATCCGTTGAGGTGAGAGTGGGGCGGAGTCAGGTGCGTCAGTATACAGAGATGCGAGACCGTACATGCAATTCAAGGCCAGCCCGTGTCCGTCCGAAGTGCGTTCGGGGTGCATTCGTCAATTGGCGGCACTCTCGCATGCCACCCGACCATGACCCCGCCTCACTTCCCGAAGCACATCACCTTCCCGCCCGTGTTATCCGACCCAATCACGAACCGGTCGCCCGAGACCGCCGCTGACCCGCGAATCGGCTGACCGGCGTTGTGCTTCCAGAGGACTTCGCCGTCGCTGAGCCTCACGAGGTACAACTGTTTGTCGTTGGAGCCGAAGATGACTTTGTCTCCGGCGATGACCGGAGAGCAGTCGATCTGGGCGCGGGTCGGGACGGTCCATTTCCCCTTGCCGGTTTGGCGATCGATGGCGTGCAGGTGCTTGTCCCCGTGGCCGATCACGACGAGGTCGTTCGTCACCGCCGGGGAGGAGTCGATCTGCTGATCGCGGTCGGGGTTCGAGTAGGTCCAGGCGAGCGTCCCCTTCTCGGAGTCGAGCGCGTAGACCTCGCCGATCTCGTTGCCGAAGTACAAGAGGCCATCGCGGTAAGCGGCACTGGCGATCAGACGGCCCTCGAGCGCGATCTTTTTCGCCTCCTTGCCGGTTTCGAGATCGACCGCCATCAGGAACGGGGCCTGGCAGTTGGTGGCAAACGTGAACTTCCCCGCGATCGTTGGCGTCCCGTTGATCGGCCCGCCGGTGTCGTACTTCCAGTGGACCACTTTCCCGGTGGCCTGATCGAGGCAGGTCAGTTGGCCCTTGTGGGTGCCGAAGATCACGCGGTCCTTGTAGAGGTTCGGTCCGCCGACGAACTCGCCGCCGTCCTCGTAGATCCATTCCTTCTTGCCGGTGGCGCGATTGATCGCGTGGAAAAACCCCTCTTGGTCCCCGGCGAAGATCAGCTTATCGGTGGCAGCGATGGGGGCCATGAACGCGGGGGGGAGATCCTTCGGCTTGGCATCGGGCAACGTCTGGTACTTCCAGACCTGCTTCCCGTCCGCGAGCTTCAGGCACAGCAGATCGCCCGACACGAGGCCCACATAGACCTGCTCGCCGACGATGACCGGGGTCGAGGCCATGCCGTCGCCGGTCTCAATCTCCCAGATCAGTCGCGGCTGATCGGGGATGTTCGCATCAGCGGCCACGCCTTGCAGCGCCGAGTCGCCCCGGAACTGCGGCCAGTCGCTGGCCTGTGCGTAACCCGAACACAATAGTCCGAACGCAACAATCAGCCCCAGGTACTGACCACTGAAAACTGAAAACTGAAAACTTCTCACGGCAGCGCACATCGATACAACTCCAACAGAGACGACGCATCCACGTCGCGCGGATTGAACTTCCCCGTCCACTGCAGCGCTGCCTCGCCCGCCAACGTCGGCAACAACTCGGCGACCCCTTCGCATCCGGCCAGCGTCGACGGACACCCCGCCTTCGTCGCCAGATTCCGCAGGTACAGCGCCAGCAGATCACCCGCCTCTGGATCATGGCGGTCGCACAGCTTGGCGTCCTCCGCCAGACGACCGTACTGCGTCCCGACCACTGAGGAATTGTACCGCACCACATGCGGCAGTAGCACCGCTATCGCGTTGCCGTGGATCATGCCGAAATGTGCCGACAACGGGTTGGCCAGCGCGTGCGTGGCCCCCAGCATCGAGTTCTCGATCGCCGCCCCCGCCAGATGCGCCCCGAGCAGCATCGCTCCTCGCGCCGACAGGTTCGTCGGTTCCTTGAGCACCAGCGGGAATGCCCGACAGAGCAGGTTCCAGGCCCGCCTCGCAAACAGCATCGAGACCGGATTGTGGGCCTTGGTGACATAGCTCTCGACCGCATGGCTGATGGCGTCGATCCCCGTCACGGCGGTGACTGAGGCGGGCATCGTGACGCTGAGTTCCGGGTCGAGCAGGGCCACGCGGGCGGCGGCCTTCTTGTCGCCGCAGGCCATCTTCATGTGTGTCTTCGCGTCGCTGATGACACAGTACGACTGGGCCTCGCTGCCAGTCCCGGAGGTGGTCGGAATGGCGATCAGCGGCAGCATGGGGTGACGCGCGTGCCCGGTGCCTTGGTAGTCCTCCATCTTCCCGCCATTGGTCAGCAGGAAGTTGATCCCCTTGGCCAAGTCCATGCTGCTTCCACCGCCCAGCCCGATGAGCAGATCGATCTCTTTTCCGATGGCGAAAGCGGCTCCCCGGTCGACATCGTCGGTCGTGGGATTCGGCAGGTGTTCATCGAAGATATGCACCCGCAGGCCCGTGGCTTCGAGGACATGCAGCGCGCGGGCTTCGTGGCCAACCTGCCGAATGCCGGGGTCGGAGACGAGCAGGACTTCCCGCCCGCCCTGCATGCGGGCCAACTCCCCCAAGCGAGACAGCACCCCGGCCCCGAAGACGACTCGCGTGCGCGGATCGTAGTCAAAGGTCGGCAGCGACTCGCCGATGAAGAAGTTGTGCGTCTCGTCGAACATGGAGGGAGTCGACACCGGCGTCGGGGAGGCAGGCGGGGAGGGAGCGACCAGTCCGCAATGGTCGCCTAGCATGATAGGCAACCGAGGTGAGAACGCGAAACTCCGGGGAGGAATCGGCACGGCCACGCACTTCTTGAAGATGGAGAAGCCATCAGCCAGTCGGGAGTCGGGAGTCGGGAGTCGGGAGTCGGGAGTCGGGAGTCGGGAGTCGGGAGTCGGGAGCAAGAAAGTAGAACACTCCCCTCTGGCCATCAGCCATCCGCCATTTGCCATCTGCCATCTGCCAACAACCGCGTGTCATTGAAACCCCAGCTTCTCCCGATCAGAATAGAGGCATCTCGCCAAGTCACTTGTTCCCGGCGGCACTTTGGTTTCACTGGACAGTGAGATTGTGAACGCCGCGGAGTCCTTCATGCGTCGCCTGTTGACCTTTGCCCAAGGGACTCGCCTTCCCACCTATAAGACGGAGAGCGAGCGGAATGGCTTGCGGGCAGCCGGGCGGTTTAACGCCCAGTTAATGGACTTTCTCAGGGAGCAGGTGCGGGTCGGAGTCACGACCAATCACCTGGACGCCCTGGCTGAGAAGTACACCCGCGACCACGGACACATCCCGGCCTGTTATGGGTATCAGGGGTTTCCGAAGTCGATCTGCACCAGCATCAATGAGGTCGTCTGCCACGGCATCCCCAACGACAAGCCGCTGAAAAACGGTGACATCATCAACATCGACTGCACCACGATCGTCAACGGCTGGTACGGCGATTCCTCCGAGACATTCCTGGTCGGCGATGTCACGCCGCAGGCCACAGGGCTGGTGCAGATGGCGTTTGATGCTTTGTGGATCGGGATCGAGGTGCTCAAGCCGTACTGCTGCGTGATGGATATCGGAACGGTCATTGCCCGCTATGGTCGCCAGAACGATCTGGGGCTCGTCGAGAACTTTCAGGGACACGGCATCGGGCGGACGGTCCATCAGGATCCCGGCATCCCGCACGTCCCCAATCGCAAGAGTCGCAAGGACATCCTGACCCCCGGCGTCTGCTTCACGATCGAGCCGATGGTCAACCACGGCGGCAAGGACACCGACGGCCCGCTGTCGGACGGCTGGACCATTCTCACGAAAGACCGGTCGCTCTCCGCTCAGTTCGAGCATCAGATCCTGATGACCGAGGAGGGGCCGGAGATTCTGACTTTAACGAAGAACGGGCCACAGGCCGGGCACCGGTTTTAGGGGAAGTCGTCAGTGATCAGTGATCAGTCGTCAGTAGGAGTGATCGTGGTGTTCGCGGATTTGAATCTTGGACGTGTCTGAAGTGGATTGGTTCCATCGAGTTGCACAACCATGTGGTGAATGGCTCAGAAGGAAGCTCCCATTTCCCCCCAGCCTGGTTTTTCCTCACGGAACACTGACGACTGAGAACTGATCACTTCCCACCACCCGGAGGTTTTTCACTCATCACTCCGCTAAACTTCCCGCACCGGGCCAAAACCCGTGCTAGGTTCTCTCTGACCCCCCTCACCGTCAGCGCTCTGCCGCTGACGATTCGGACACTCGGAGAGACTCAGATGGTGGCTGCCAAATCCCCCGTTGACCGTTCGCTGACCAAAACTAACGACCGTTTCTTGGATTGTTCCGAAACGGTGATGCAACTCCTCGAAGCCGAATTCGAACTCGACGGTCCCTTGATCGACATCCACGAACTCCAGGCCAACGTCAGTCGCCCCGCCAAAGGCAAGGTGGTGGCGGTCATGCCCGCTTATAACGCCGCAGCCACCCTCGAACGCACCGTCGCCGACATCCCGCCGGGAGTCGTCGATGAGATCGTCCTCGTCGACGATTGCAGCCGCGACACCACCGCCAACCTCGCCCGTCGCATGGGCCTCAAGGTCATCGTCCATCAGAAAAACAAGGGCTACGGCGGCAATCAGAAGACCTGCTACAAGCTGGCCCTGGAACTGGGTGCTGACTACGTCGTGATGATCCATCCCGACTATCAATACGACAGCCGGGTCGTCGGGGCGGCTGTCGAGTTCCTGCGGCTGGGCATCTGCGATGTCATTCTCGGTTCGCGAGTGCGGACACGCCAGGAAGCCCTGGCTGGCGGCATGCCGGTCTGGAAGTACGTCGCCAATCGCATCCTGACCACGATCGAGAACATCGCTCTGGGCCAGAACCTGGGCGACTTCCACAGCGGCTTCCGGGCCTACCGCCGGGAAGTGCTGGAGAAGATCCCGTTCGACAAGAATACCGACGACTTCGCCTTCGACACGCAGTTCCTCGCCCAGGCCGTCCACTTCGGCTTCAAAGTCGGCGACATCCCCGTCCCGGTTCGGTACTTCGACGAAGCCTCCAGCATCAGCTTCAAACGCTGCATCAAGTACGGCCTGTCCACCCTGCAGGTGATGGCCGAGTTCTGGCTGCACAAGCTGCGGATCAAGAACTGTCCGTATTTCAAGGTGGGGAAGTAGTCGGGTGAATGGCCGAGGTCGATGTACGACTCACGTCTGAAATCTGCGCTTGCTGCGCAGATTGACAATGGACTGGAGACCTCTGTACCCCGAAGGGGTTGCACATAATAGCCCAGGGTCGCGACGCAGGAGCGCACCCTGGGTCACGAGGCCCCGGGAAGCCCAACCCTGAAGGGGTTGAACACCCGCTCGCGACTTGTAGAACCCCTTCAGGGTTCGTCCCCCCGCGAGCGAGCGGGTCGGGTGGCACGTCCCTGAGTCCTCGAAGGGCGTGGCGAGCGGGCGTTCTCATGAAATGGCAGCCAGCGAGCGACACCCACGCCCTTCCTCAAAGCCGTCAGGGCGTGCCACCCGACCCGCC
>JAYTFV010000205.1:0-2553 GCA_043734065.1 Planctomycetota bacterium | reverse complement strand
AGATGAGATACACCTCCGCTCGTCTCCGGTGGCCAAACAGTTCGAGGTGCCCTTCATGCGTCGTCCGGCAGCAATCATGCTGATGCTGGCCTGCTCCTTCTGTGAGGGGTGCATTACGCCGCAGACCACTCATTTCCCGTCGCTCTCCTTCATGCCGTCGGAGTACGAACGGCGCGAGGCGCAGATTCACGACCCCTATCCCGACTCCGATTTTGGCCCCGATACAGCCACTCGGCCTCGGAATTTTCAGCAACGTCCCGAAACACTCCGAGCACAAGACAAGTACTTCGCCGCTCTCCGCCGCCAGCAATCCGGGGCTCCGTTCCCCGTGATGGACACCCGCCCCCGTTCAACCGGGGCTCGGTATTCCAATGTGGTTCCGCGATAAGGAGAGTGGTCAGACCCGTGGAATCGGCTTCCAGCCTGTCGTTTCCTGCGTGGGATAGGCTTCCAGCCTGTCATTTCCTGGAAGATGACAGGCTTCCAGCCTATCCCACGAAACGCAAAGACTTCCGAAGTCTTCAAAGACTTCGGAAGTCTAATGTTCTCAGCCGACCTCACCGACTGCCACTATCGTCCGCGAGGCGACGAGTAACGCGGGCGCTTCTGAGGTCCACCATTCGCTGGCGGTGCGGCATCCTGGCCAGCCCGGCGGTCATCTCGTCGATCCGCAGACCCGGCGGAATTGTTGGACCCGCCGGAGCGGCTGACGTAGCTGCCACCCGCTGGAGCAGCCGGGGCCGCAGGGTAGCGAGACTGCGAACCACGCTGGTCGCCGCCTCGGGAACCTTGGTAGCTGCCGCGCTGACCCTGATCGCGACGATCTCCGCCGGGCGCGGAGCGACCATCTCCGCTCGGAGCCGGTCGACGATCGGGGTTTGAGTTCGGACGACGATCTCCGCCCGAGGCAGGTCGTCGATCGTCTCGGCGATCATCACGCTGCCCCGCTGGACTGGAGAACTGCGAGGCCGGGAACGCATCCAGCACGCCGACCGGCACGACCGGAATCGGCAGCCGAATCAGGCGTTCGATCGATTTCAGATACCCCCGTTCGCTGTCGTCGCAGAACGAGATCGCCAACCCCGTGGCCCCCGCTCGGCCGGTGCGGCCGGTGCGGTGGACATAGGTCTCTGACTCGTTCGGCAGGTCAAAGTTGAACACGTGCGACACCGCGTCGACATCGATCCCGCGAGCGGCGACATCGGTCGCGACCAGCACCGGAGGATGATTCGACTTGAAGTGCGCCAAGGCCCGCTGACGAGCCGACTGGCTCTTGTCGCCATGCAGGGCCAACGTGGCAATGCCGACCTTTTCCAATTGGGTCGCCAGTCGATCGCAGCCGTGCTTGGTCCGGCAGAAGACGATGGCCCGCGAGATCGGCTGATTGGTCAGCAGGGTCGCGAGCAGCCGGGCCTTCTGGGCCTTCAGAACGTGGTAGACGGAGTGGCTGACCAGTTCGGTGGTCTGCTTGACCGGAGCGATGCGAATCCGCTCGGGATTCTTGAGAATCCCCTCGGCGAGTTCGGCGATCTCGGCAGGCATCGTGGCCGAGAAGAACAGCGTCTGCTTCGTCGCGGGCAGCATCCCGACGATCTGCCGAATCGACGGCATGAATCCCATGTCCAGCATCCGGTCCGCTTCGTCGAGGACGAAGATCTCCACCGCCCGCAGATCGATGTATCCCTGCTGACGGAGGTCTTCCAGGCGTCCCGGAGTGGCCACCAGAATGTCAACGCCACGCTGCAAGGCATGCACCTGCGGCGACTGGCCCACGCCACCCACGACCACCGTATGCCGCAGCCCGGTATGGCAGCCGTAGGCCCGCAGGCTGTCGCCAATCTGAATCGCGAGTTCGCGGGTCGGCGAGAGAATCAGGCAGCGAATCCGCTTGAAGGCCCCTCGACCATTCTTGTTCATGGCCGGAGCCACGGGCGGTGTTTCCACCAGCCGATGCAGAACGGGCAAGGCAAAGGCCGCCGTCTTCCCCGTCCCCGTCTGGGCACAGCCCAGCAGGTCACGACCAGACATCGCCGCGGGAATCGCAGCAGCCTGAATCGGGGTTGGATTAACGTAGCCTTCGGCAGTCACAGCGCGCAGAATTGGCTCAGAGAGCCCCATCTCAACAAATGTCATCTCGGTCCCAAGTGATAGTTCCAGGACCGAATGAGAGGGGCGCGAAATGTCCCCGCAAAAGCCATTGGTACTGGCATGACCAACGGCGGCAAGCCAAATGGTTCAAGTGGCGGGATTGTATGGGAACTCGAATCAGAAATCCATGCCCATTCGAAGGGAAATGCAGAATTATGCTGAAATCTTTAACACTCCGCGATGAAGCAGACAACGTCGCCGGACTCTCCGAGTCCGGTGGATCGACGCCCACCCAGCAGCACAACCTTCATCCCAGTGCGAACCCGCTAAGGAACTGGCCCGAAACACCATCCCGAAAGTCATGAAGAGGATTCACCGCAGCGGGCGCGGAGGATCGCAGAGGTCCGAGAGATCTCCGGGAATTCCCCTCTGCGAACCCTCGCGCCCTCTGCGGTGAATTTCGGG
>JAYTFV010000204.1:0-5893 GCA_043734065.1 Planctomycetota bacterium | reverse complement strand
AAAGGCGACACTTTCGCCCGTTGATCGTGCTCTGGCGCTCACCCTCGCCCGCACGCAACGCACGGCCGAGATCCTTCTGGAACAGGTCAGTGTCTGGCCGCAGTTCCTCGCGGGCTTGCGTCCACTCCCCCACGAGGTCGCACGACCTCTGATTGAGGAGGCCCTGGTTTGGACCGAGTTCGGGCGGCATCTCACCCAGCCGTGGAGCGTGGTGTTGTGCGGTCGCCCGAATGTCGGCAAGTCGAGTCTGATGAACGCCCTCGCGGGGTTCACGCGATCGATCGTCTCGGCACAGGCCGGAACGACCCGCGATCGCGTGACGCTCGAAACCGCCATCGACGGCTGGCCCGTGCGCATCACCGACACAGCCGGGGTCCGTGAGACGAGTGATGCGATTGAACAGGCCGGGGTCGAGCAAACGCTGCTGGCCCTCGATCAGGCCGACCTCGTTGTGATTGTGTTGGATGCGAGCGAGCCGCTGCAAGAGGCAGACCAACGGTTGCTGGCCGTGCAGCCTCGACGGCGACTCGTCGTGGCTCACAAGTCGGACCTGCCAAGAGCGACTTCCACCGCGCTCCCCGTCGGGAGTTTGGAAGTCTCATCGGTCAACGGCCAGGGAGTCGAGGCCCTGTTGCGAGCGATCTCCGCAGCTCTCGTTCCGGCTCTTCCCGTGGCAGATCAGCCAGTCCCCGTGACCGGGCAGCAGGAGTCCGAGTTGAGGGATTTCCAGTCTTCGCTCCCCTAAAATCGCGATTGGAGTTCAGGCTTGAGCCTGCACCGGAGCAGCCTAAAGGCTGGACTCCAACACTCACTCATCCTTTGTCGGGGCACTGGTGGCCCGCGAAATCGAGAACCCCCATGCCTCACTCCCGCCACGTTCCCCCGACCCGCGAAGAGATACTGACACGGCTGCGGGCCCGAGTGGCTCTGGGCCATCCGATCGTCGGTGGCGGCGCGGGAACTGGGCTCAGTGCCAAGCTGGAAGAGGCGGGTGGGATCGATCTGATTGTGATTTACAACTCCGGTCGATTTCGCATGGCCGGTCGCGGTTCGCTGGCCGGGATGATGCCGTACGGCGATGCGAATGCGATTGTGATGGACATGGCCTGTGAGGTGTTGCCGGTGGTGAAGCACACGCCGGTCTTGGCCGGAGTGTGTGGGACTGATCCCTTTCGCAGCATGCCCCGGTTTCTGCGCGAGGTGCAGGCGGCCGGATTCGCGGGGGTGCAGAACTTCCCGACGGTGGGGCTGTTTGACGGGACGATTCGGCTGGGGCTGGAAGAGACCGGGATGGGGTACGGACTGGAGGTGGACATGATCCGCGCGGCCCGAGAACTCGGCCTGCTGACGACGCCGTACTGCTTCAATCCGGATGAGGCCGCTGACATGGCGCGCGCGGGGGCCGACATCCTGATCCCGCATTTGGGCCTGACGACCAAGGGGATGATTGGGGCCTCCTCCGCAGTGAAGCTGGAGGACGCCCCGCGACTGGTGCAGGCGATGGCCGACGCGGCCAAGCGGGTAAATCCCGACATCCTCGTTCTGTGCCACGGCGGGCCGATCGCCGAGCCTGCCGATGCTCAGTATGTCCTCGATCATACGACCGGCATCGTCGGGTTCTACGGAGCCAGCAGTCTGGAGCGGCTGCCCGTCGAACCGGCGATCATCGAGCGGACGCGGGAGTTCACGCGATTGAAGTTTCGCGGGAGTTGATCACACTTGACTGACCAGAGCCGTGGCCTGCGGGGGCAGCGTGTGTTCGAGGTAGGACGACTGCGTGGCGCGGCAGTATTCCAGGAGTTCGCAGGCCCGCTGGATCACGCCCAGCACATCGCCCTTGGCACTGGCGGCTTGTTCGAGTTCCATCGCTTTGGCGGCGATTTCGGGGGCACCGCTGCGAGCGGCGGATTCGCTGAGACGACCAGCCATGACCTTGAGACCGGCGATGTCCTGCTGGTCGACGGCTTCGGCGAGGCGTTCCATCTCCAGTCCGATTCCGAGGGCCGTCTCCTTGGAGACCTGTCCCATAATTCGAGTTTCGGGCTTGTAGCGCTGCGAAACCTTGATAAAGCGTTCGACGATCTCGGTGTCGAACTGGGTTCCGGCACAGCGCCTGAGTTCCGCGAACGCCTCCTGGTGAGGCCGCGCCGGGCGATAGGAGCGTTCCGTCACCATCGAGTCGAAGGCATCGGCCACTGCCAGAATCCGCGCCCCGAGAGGGATGTGCGTACCGACCGGACCCAGATTCTCATCGCGCCCATCGAAGTGCCGACGGTAGTTCTCGACGATCTGCGACAATTCCTCAGACGCGAAGCTGGCCCGGATGATCTCCAGACCGATCCGCTCATGTTTGTGCATCAGGGCCCACTCGTCTTCCGAGAGCTTGCCTGGCTTGCGCAGGATCGCATCGGGCATCCCGATCTTGCCGATGTCGTGCAGCAGGGCCGCCGTCTCCAGCACATAACAATTGCTCATCGACATCAACCCGTGGGCGACATCGACACACAAGTCGGCCACGCGGCGGCTGTGACTGGCGGTGTCGGGGTCGCGGTATCCGAGCGCGGAGATCAGAGCCGTCACCGCCGGGAACGGGATGTGGGTTTTGTGCGGTGCAGGGGTCGTGCTGGTGCGCGAGGTCTTCTTCTCGTCGACCACGAGATTGGTCGGTACCTGATCGAAACGGACGACCTGGTTGCGTCCGTTGCGCTTGGCCACGTAGAGGCATTTGTCCGCTTGATCGAGGAGTTCCTGGGGAGTCGTCGGGTGCAGGCTCAACGATGAGACGCCAAGGCTGGCGGTCACGGACAGTTGCGGGAATTTCATCGCGGCCAGGGCCTTGCGGAACCGCTCCGCGCAGACCGCGGCATCCAGAATGTCAGTGTTCGGCAACAGGACGGTGAACTCCTCGCCGCCGTACCGGGCGACCACATCGGCTTCGCGGGCGGTGGCCTGGAGCGTCTCGGCTACCTTTTGCAGCACCTGGTCCCCGACGCTGTGACCGTGGTTGTCGTTGACCGACTTGAAGTGGTCGACATCGACCATGATGGCGGACAGCGGCTGGTGGTATCGCTGGGCCGTATTCCAATGGGCGTCGAATTGCTCGAAGAAGGAGCGACGGTTGAAGCAGTTGGTCAACGGGTCGCGGGTGGCCAGCCGTTCGAGCGCGGTGTTCTGCTCGCGGATCTTCTCACTGGACAGACGCAGGGTCTGAAGGGCGGATGACAACTCGTCCTTCTTGCGCTCCAGTCGGGTCACATCTTCAAAGCTGGCGATGGCTCCGCGTCGACGACCGGTGTCGTCACAGATGGATGAGGCGCTGACCGCGAAAGTCTTGTCTCCCTGGGTTTTGGTGTGGTACGAGAGCAGGCGTCCCCGACGCGAGGTTCCGTCTTTCAGCACATCCATCCAGGGCATCACGGGTGCGGGACCGGCATCAGACTTCTGGCCCTGATCCTCCTTGTCGAGCCACTTCAGGCCGGTGGCTGGCTTCCCCAACAGTTCGTCAAGATCGCATCCCGTCGTCTCCGAGAACGACTGATTGGCCAGCACGATGCGGCCATGCGGGTCGAGCAGCAACAGCCCCTCGGACAGGGAGTCGAGCGCCGAACGCACGCGCTGGGGGACCACCTTGGAGGGGTTGAGCTGGGTCAACACCCGCTTGAGATATCCGCCAAACACGATCAGCGTGACCACCACAAAATACAGGCACAGCGCCACCAGCGGGTGCAGAAAACGTCCAGTCCAGCCCGTGTACGAAGGAGGCACGTAGCACACTTCGACGGTTCCCCAACGCTGATCCCCCCGATAGATCGGGACATACATGTGGGTTTCGGTCGACTGCCCCGTGGTGTCGGCGGGCCAAGTTTGAGCGTGGTCCTGTGTCGCGACAATGAGCGTGCCGTCGGCCTTCCGCAATCCGACCGAGCGGATTTCTTTGTTTCTTTCGACGATGGCCTTGAGCGAGGTCTCCATCGCCTCCTGATTGCTGACGTGAGCGAGTACGGAGAACTGAATCGCGATCGATTCGCACAAGTGGCTGCGACCCCGCATGATCGCATCGCGTTCATTGGGGACCAGACCCAGGAGGTGCGCCCCCAGCAGCGTCGTGAGTGCCATCGACACGAGGCTGAGGGTGATGCGGCTGGTGGCGGACAGGGACTTCTTCATCACTTCTCTCGCCGGGGAGGGCGAACGGACTGGCGAACGGGGAAGTGCGCCACGGTCCCTGCGCAGTGAGGGACCAAGCAACTCTACCCCGGAATTTCGGCAGTGCGGGTGCAGACCCCCGGATCGGAAAGAATCGCCGACAATTCGGGACCAGTCCCATCGCTGGAGTTGTCATAACGCCTCGCGACGGAGGGATCGTTGCGACTCGACTTTCCGGAGGAATCCGCAGCACGGTCAGCGTCGGCACAATCGCGCTGACACCGAGAGCCGGAGACTGACGACTCGTCTCAGAGGAATGAGGTCAATCTGCATCACAAACACGACTCTCGGACTCTCTCGGCCTCGGGGATGTGACAGGTTGAAGCGGACGACCCCCGAGGTCATCTCTGTGACTCCCCGACTTCTCTCCCTCTCCCCATGACACAGCAGACATCCAGCGTTGACGATCTGCTGTCCCGTCTCGGGTTGGCCCATCAACCCGCGGCAGCGGCTCCCGGTAGGGCAACGGGACCGGCGGTCGCGGTGGCCCCTCCTCGGCCACAAGTTGCTCCGGTTCCGGCTCCGGCTGTCGTGACTCCTTCCCCGATCGAGCGCGAGACTCCCACAGCCGAGACCCGCCGCCGGGACGCCGAACTCCGACTCGCGGAAACTCTCCAGCGACTCAAGGGGGGGACGGCTGTCACCCGTCCCGCCGATCCCGTCGCCGCACCGGTTCCGACACCGAGGGAACCCGCCGTTCACACTCCCGAAGTTCCCCAGACGCCGCTCGCGCCGCCGTCGCCGTCTCCCGAGCGCTTCTGGCCCCGTGCCGCGCGGAACTTGACGGACCTGGGAATCTCCGATACGGAAATCGTGTCACTGGTTCTGAAATTCCTGTCGCACCGGGGCACCGAGTCGGGGTCGCGTATCGCGATCCACATCGGACTGCGATACCCCGTTCTCGAACCGATGATGCGGCAACTGAAGGCCGACAAACTGGTACTGTACAAGTCTTCGCTGACCGGGGGCGACTACCAGTACGAGCTGACCGATCTGGGACGTGAGCGGGCACTCCACCTGAGCGAGATGTGTACCTATTATGGGACGGCCCCGGTGCCGCTCAATCAGTACATCGAGAGTGTCAAAGCCCAGACGATTACCGACCTCAAGCCGCCACTGGCTGCGATTCGCCGCGCTCTGAGCGACCTGAACATCAACGACCAGTTGCTCAGCAATGTGGGCCAGGCCATCCACTCCGGACGCGGCATGTTCCTGTTCGGGGCTGCTGGAAATGGCAAGACCAGCATCGCCGAGCGGGTCACGAAATCGTTCGGGGACACTGTCTGGATTCCCAAGTGCATCAGCGCCGCGGGCGAGATTATCCGGCTGTTCGATCCGAATCGTCACAAGCCGGTGCCCGTCACCGATTCCAAGATTCTCGATGAGGTCGACGGCCGCTGGGTCCACATCGAACGCCCCACGATCATCGTGGGCGGCGAACTCCGCATGGAGAACCTGGAGATCACCGTCATCCGCAACACCGGCATCGGCGAGGCCCCGCTGCAACTCAAGGCCAACTGCGGCACCCTGCTCATCGACGACTTCGGGCGGCAAACCATGCCCGTCGATCAACTGCTCAACCGCTGGATCATTCCGCTCGAGCAGCGACATGACTTCCTACAGTTGGAGAGCGGTCGCAGCATCCAGGTGCCGTTCGACCAGTTGATTATCTTCTCGACGAATCTCG
>JAYTFV010000203.1:0-4882 GCA_043734065.1 Planctomycetota bacterium | reverse complement strand
GGAGCGGGCTGCGACGGGCGGACAGACACCGGTCGCCCCAACGGCGTCGGCCTCGTCAACGCGATGCAGGCAGCCCTGCGAAAGTCTCACCTCTCCCCGGCAGACATCGGCCACATCAACGCCCACGGCAAGAGTACGCGGCGTGAGGATGTCGTCGAGGCCCGGGCCTACCACCAAGCCTTTGGCGATGTCGCCAGTCGAGTTCCCGTAACCGCCTTGAAGAGTTATTTCGGCACCTTCGATGCCGGGTCCGGGGCTGTGGAACTGGCGGGCAGCGTGATGGCGCTCAAGCATCGCCAGATCCCGATGACCCTGCACCACCACCATCCCGACCCGCAGTGCCGCTTAAATGTAGTGCGTGAACCGCTCCGCGACCGCAACCCGGTCGCCATGAGCGTCAACCGCACCCGCATGGGTCAGAGCGTCGCCGCCGTTTTGCGTGCGGTGTAAGTCACATGCCGTCGTGCGTTCGCCAGAACGCAGGCTAAAGCCTGAACTCCAACGGTCGAACGACACGGGTCATGCGGGTGTCGAACCCCTTCAGGGGTCGTTCTCGTGCGACCCGTTCACCCAGTGTGCGCGACCGGTGGTCGCGACCCTGGGCTATGATGTGTGACCCCTTTGGGGTGCAGAGGTCGCCTGGGTGATGAGTGGTTTCTGTTTGACGGCTAGTAGTAGGAGGTTCGCAGGCTGGGGCGGTTTCAGAAACACCTTCGACTCTTGCCGTCATTCGCATTCACAAACTCGACAGACCAGAAAACGCCATTTCATCAGGCCAAGGCCTGCGCCTGCACAAGATTCGCCAGGATCTGGCGGGCGGCGAGTCACCGGATCGCAATGCCCAGTTCCACCACATCGCCGCTCTGATCGAGCAGTTCGAATCCGCGGGAAATCCTTATTTCTCGGTGGATACCAAGGCGAAAGAGTTCCTCGGTCGGCTGTATCCGCACAGGCCGCATCCGCTGTTCGCGAGCGCGGAAAGCCTTCGATCACGACTTCCCCAGCTGGGCCGAGGGGGTTCTCATACCGCACGGCATGTATGACCCCGTTCGTCCTCGCGGTCATGTGAACATCGGCCTGTCGCACGACACCACCGACTTCGCATGCGACAGCCTCAGGTGGTACTGGAACCGCATCGGCCCACAGTGCGATCCCCACGCCGATGCCCTGCTCCTGCTGCTCGACTGCGGCGGTAGCAACGCCGCCAGCAAATTCCTGTTCAAGCACGGCCTGCAATCGATGGGCGACCACATCGGCCTGACCATCCAAGCCGCCCACTCCCCGAGCGAATGTTCAAAGTACAACCCCATCGAACGCCGCTTCGTCCCCACTTGAGCCGCGTCTGCACCGGCCAATTGTTCGACACGCTGCAAACCGTCGTCGACTTGATGCGAATCGCCTCGCCCCGCACCGGCCTGCGAACCACCGTCAACATCATCCGCCGCATCTACGAAACCGGCCAGTCGGCCACCCCAGCCCTGAACGCCCACATCCGCTCCCCCATGCAATTCGCCGACTTCCTTCCCCAATGGAACGACTCGTTCATCCCAGGTGCAGGACAATAATTAATCGTGCGGTGCTAAGTTCTATCCATTCACTTTGGCAGCTTCTCCTGCAGCTGGCGAATGTCATTCTCCAAGGTGTTGAACCGCGAGGGCCACTCGGTCTTGTTGAGTGTGCTGATCGTGGCGCGAGCGGAGTCCCACTGCTTCAATTCGATCTGCGCGTTCGCCAACTTGAGTAGACCGGTGGGTTCGAGGCGGCGCAGTGTGGCCACCTGCTCCCAGTGCGGAATGGCCTCGCCCCACCGGAGTTGCTGCTGGCGGATTTCGGCCAGTGCGGCGTGGTTCTCGGCCTCGTTCGGGGCGGCTTCGATGATCGATGTCGCGGCCCGTTCGGCCTCCGCCTCGTTGTCCTTCATCCGCGAAGCCAGTTGCTTGAACAGCTCGAGGTCATGGCGGTGCGAGTCGATCAGGGCCATCAACTGGCGGGTTGCCTTGTCGGGCTGCTGGCTGCCGTCGTAGCACGCGATGAGCGCCTGGTGAATTTCCTTGTCGATCGGTTGCAGCGCGATCGCCAGCTCCAGCTGCGCGATGGCCTTCGGCAGGTCGCCCTTCGACTGATAGACCTTGCCGATTTCCTTCCGCAGGATCGGACTATCCTGACCCGTCTTCGCGGCGTCGGTGTCGAGGTGCTTCACGTAGTCGTCGAGGTCCGCCGCGACACTCAGCACCTGGTTGAGTTTCTGCAACGCATGGCCTCGCTGATCCATGCGACTGTCCCAGCAGACGATGGCGGCACTGGCTGCATCGACCGCCTCCTTCGTTCGCCCGAGACGCAATTGCGCGTCGGCGAGGTGGTCGTATTGATAGGACAAAGTGGCGTCATTCAGTCCTTGGGCACCGTAGTCTCGCAAGTGGAGCGAGATTGCCTCGTTGAGGTATCCGACCGCCTTCTCGTTCAACTGGCAGCCGAGGCACGCTTTTCCGATCTCATAGATGTTCCCTTCGACCCAGCGACCATCCAAGTGGAAATGCTTATCAGTTTGCTGAACCAGCGTCGCCAGTTGCTCGGGTCGCTGGGAGTGGTGATAGGCGGCCATCAACTGTGTCCGGTAGGTCATCGAATCGGGCTGAGCCTTCATCAACCCTTCGAGCAGCGGGATCGACTCGCCGTAGCGGCCCTCGTTCTGGAGGAACGTAACCAGTTCTCCCTGAGCCGACTCGTCAAGCAGACCGCTCCCATGTGCGATCATCAAGATCTCGATCGCCCGCGCGGGCATCTCCAATCCAGAGCGGAAATAGCCAGCAATGTACTGCACGCGTCGGCCTGACTTCTTCCGCTCGGCGTAGACCTCGTTCGCAGCTTGGGCGAAATCAGGAGCCTTCTCGGCCCAGAAGTGTGAATAATGTTTGTAGTAGAGGTACTGACTGCGGGCCTCGCCGGAGTTCAAGTCTCGCTTCAATTCGCGAATCGCCAGAGCGAGGACTCGTGGTGCCAGATCCCCGAGTTCCGCCGCTGCCACTTCGCGGCGCCGGGCCAGTTCGTAACCGAGCGTCTGCCAACCGTTGTCCCACTGGAACTCAAATCGCTGCGGATACTGCTCCATCCGCTCGACGATGAATTGCAACGCGAGTTTCGGACTGAGTCCGGTACTCGTGACATTCACCGCAGCTGTGATTGTATTGCGATATTCCGATTGCTGTTTCTTGAGAATCCCCGGCAGCGACTCGAACACAAACTTGGCCAACCGACCCGAATAGTCGCCGATCTTGTTCCGCTGGGCGATGTCAAACGTCCCGCAGATTCGAGAGACGACGTTGTAACGCACATGCTCGTCCGGTGCTGTGTCGATCTCCTTCAGGCCGAGTTCGATGATCCGATCAAACAGCTCCACACCCCGGCCCAGTGTCACCTCGCCCTTGTGTTCCAGGGCGTGGTTGTAGAGTGCCATCAGCCGATCGCGCAGAAACTTTCGCTGCTCGTCGTGTTCCGTCAAAGCGATCCACTTCAACAAGACAGCCTCGCCCGCAGCGTGCCGGTTGCCCCCTTCATAGAGGCTCACGAAGCTGCCCAGGATGTGGTTGTCCTCGTGCGGCCACTGGCCAGCCTGGGCTTGGGCGTAGTCGCGGACTTCGATCTCCATCAGGGTGATCGCTTCATCGCGCTTGCCGTAGTTCCACCCGAGCAGATTGCACAGATCGTTTGTGATGTAGAGATGGTCTCGCGATGCCGCAGGAGCTTGTGACAGCAAGACCCGCAACTCGCGCAGCTGTTCTGCGGCGACTTCGGCGTTCGAGATGCTGCCGAGGCTGTAGAGGAAGCCCGACATCAGTCGCGGTTCACCCAGTTGCCAGTCGCGTTCAAACGCCCGGCGCAGGGCAGCGACACAGGCCACCACATGCGGACCGGGCTGGTTGAGAATCTCGGAGGACTTTCTCTCGACCAGAGCTTCCAACAGGTCCAAGGCCCGCAGGTCGGTCGTTGTCCGTTCTCCGGCTCGCAGTGTCTTCACCCGGGTCAGAATCTCGTCCGCCGTCGCCTCGTTCCGCAGCTCGTTCAGAACCTGGCTGTTGAGCGAACTCAAGTACGCATAGGCTTGCTGCGGCGACCGACCCAGTACGGCATCGGGCAGCATCTGGAGCAGCCGGAAGTCGCGAGAAGCTGCGTAGATCTCCTGCAAATGCCAGAGATAGTTCTCGGGGCTGGCCGACTTTTCGAACAGGGCCTTGAACGTGAGGAGTGTGCTCTCATCGAGTTCGCTCGGCAGATTGGTCTGCTGACGCCAACGATTGCGTACATTGTAGAGCGAGTTGCCGAGAGTCCCTTCTGGCATCTGCTTGAACACCTCCAGCTTGGCCTGTTCGTGATCCGCGCGGCGATCCTTCACGAGATACCAGTCGGACAGCATCCGGTAGTCGCTCGCAGTCAGCAGGTGGTCTTTCCCCGCCGACTCGAACAGCGAGATTGCTTCGTCGATCTTTCCACGCTCGGCCAGCAATCGTGCGAGCGACTGCCGCCACGGGGACATCGAGACATCCTCTCGAATCCAAGTCCGCAGTTCGGCCTCCAGATCATCGGGCCGATCGAGCGCGACGAGCATTTGGAACTTGGTGACTCGCCACGCGGCGCGGCTCTCTGCGGTCCTGGACTGTTCAGCGACTGGATCGTCTCCGGCGACCAACGGAACTTGTGCGATCCCGGCGTCGATGTATTTCAAGGCGCGGTCAATCGCAGCCGGTGCCGCCTGACGACGTGTGGCCAAATTCATCACCGTGATCAATGCCCGCTGCTTGAAAAGTCCTTCCAGTGCCTCGTTCACCAGCTTCTGACCCGTAACGCCCGGCTCACCAACTGCGTCTTCATTGTCGTCTTCCACGGC
>JAYTFV010000202.1:0-14696 GCA_043734065.1 Planctomycetota bacterium | reverse complement strand
CACCGTCAGGCTGGCCCAACGGGCTCACTTCGCGTGGAGATTTGCATGTCGGAACCCACTGTGGCCCCACACGCTGACTCGGCAGATGCTGTGTTCCAGAGTTGGGAGCGGCTGCGGATGGTCTACAATGTGATCCTCGGTTTGGCGTTTATTCCGTGGCTGAAACCGTTTGTCGAGAACGGGAAATTTACGACGCTCGTCGTCGAGGGGGCGTTCGCAGCGAACCTCTGTTATTGCGCCGGTCCGGTCATCGAAGGTTACGCCGCCCTGTTGGGAATCCCTCGCAAGATGGCCCGATATACACTGTTTGCGTGTGGCACGCTGCTGGCACTCCTCCTGGAATTGGGAACGATTCTCTCGTTCTTGCATCTGTTGCCTGAAGGCTTTTGATCGCCGCCGCACGCTGAATAGTTCCATTGATCGCATGACAATCGGCACATGAACCCTCTTGCTCCCCGCCACCGGACAGGCAGGAAGCCCCATTGACCTCTTGCGGGCAACAGTGGTATTGACCGCGATTCGTCGCGGTCCGTCGAAGACAGGAACTTGGAGCGTCGTGCCGCATTCGTCCGCTGGGATGTCCGTCATGCGAGTGGCTCGAATCGCGGGCTTGTTGGTGATCGCGGCCTGCTGGGCTTGGCCAGCGACCGCACCCTCGGCGGGGGACCGCTATCTGGATGCCTTGCGCAGTGAGGTCCACGAACCGGCTGCTCCAGTGTCCTCGGACGATTCTGAGGAGGATCACCACGACAAGCACCAGTCCGGCAAGAATGGCCGGTCGGGCGATTCCCCTCATGGCGGGAAGCGTGGCCCCACGGGCACGATCAGCTTTGGCCGGTCCAACTCTCCCCACTGTGATGATTCGAATGACTTCACAGCTTGGATGATGTTTTACACGCTCACCTCACCGTGGTGGGTGCCCCACACGATCCTGGAATCCGAAGACGAGACGCTGATTGGATTTCCGCTGGCCCCCTATTCGGCGGGGCACACCGGATACCTCCTGTTTGAGTCTGGGGAAGAGGAGACTCCGAAGAGCGAGGCCGGGAGTTGGGGCGGTCGCCTGAACCTCGATGCTGGGACTAACTTCGACGGGGTGGCTACGTTTTCAGGGCGGTTGCGGATTGATACCGTGAGTCGATTCGGAGTCGACACCGAATGGGCCAATCTGGTGTCGAGGAATACGGGCGATCCCGACTGGCTGGGACGCGGCGATTGCAACTTGGTCGTGCGCTTCGCTCAGAGTCGACGGGCGCAGTTCCACTCGGGAATCGGGATCAACTGGCTGGCCGATCGAAGCCATTTGAATGCCGGTTTCAACTTCACCTATGGCATGGATCTCTTCCCCGTCGACCCGATCGTGACTTCGGCGACGCTCGACCTGGGCAAGATCGGACATGCAGGCTTGATCCACTTTCGCGGCACGATCGGAGCGATGGTCACGCCCAAAGTGCATCTGTATACCGGATACGACCTTCTGAACCTGGGAGGGGCCTCGATCCACAGCTTTCTGACGGGGGTGGAGTTCTGGTTCTGAGGATTCGTGTATCAGAAGTCGTAAGACTACTGCTTACTGAAGCCGCGTCGTAAGCGTTCGGCAGAATTCTTACGAATTCTGCTACGCCCCCTCAACGTTCCTCCCCTGCTCGCTTCCTCCCGACCGGTCCGTTATCATTTTCGCCCTGACTCCACCGCCCCGGTTCGGATCGTCCGGGTCGGGGCGTGCGCTTTGGCCTGCATTCACTTTTTGACCGAACGAGGTTGCCGTGATCATCGTCCTCAAGCCTGGCTTCACGGAGGCCCAGCTCAAGCATGTGACGGATCGGATTGAGGAAATGGGTTTCCGTCACGAAATCAGCCGGGGCGAGCAGCGCACGCTCGTCGGCGTGATTGGCGATGAGGGGAAGCTGCGGAATGCGCCGCTGAAGGCGATCCCCGGCGTTGAGGAAGTGATGGGGATTTTGAAGCCGTACAAGCTCGCCAGCCGAGAGTTTCGCCAACAGTCGAGCGTGTTCGACCTCGGGCATGGGGTAAAGATTGGAGGCGGTCATCTGATCCTGATCGCGGGTCCATGTGCGATCGAAGGCGAAGAGCTGCTCTACGACATTGCCACCCAGGTGAAGGCCGCCGGAGCCAACGTCCTGCGCGGCGGGGCCTTCAAGCCACGGACCAGCCCCTACAGCTTCCAGGGCATGGGTGAAGACGGTCTCAAGCTGCTGCGCAAGGTCGGCGACGAACTCAAGATGCCGGTCGTGACCGAGGTCATGGACCCCCGCCAAGTCGAGTTGATCGACCGCTACACCGACATGTTCCAGATCGGGGCCCGGAACATGCAGAACTTCAACCTGCTGAGTGAGGTCGGCCAGACCAAGCGGCCCGTCCTGCTCAAGCGCGGAATGAGCGCCAGCATTGAGGATCTGCTAATGTCCGCCGAGTACATCCTGGCCAGCGGAAACCAGGAAGTCATCCTCTGCGAGCGCGGCATCCGCAGCTTCGACAAGTCGACCCGCAACTTGCTCGACCTCGCAGCTGTGCCGAACCTGCAAGGGTTGTCCCACCTGCCGGTGGTGGTCGACCCCAGCCACGCCACCGGACGGCCCGACCTGATCCCCAGCATGTCGCTGGCCTCAATCGCAGCCGGTGCCGATGGTGTTCACGTCGAAGTTCACAGTTGTCCCGAGAAGGCGACCAGCGATGGCCCGCAGGCTCTGCTGCCTAAGCAGTACGCGGAACTGGTGAAGCAGATGCGGGCGATCGCGACGCTAATGGGGAAGACGATTGATCCGCTGCCGGTGTAGAAGCGGTCAGCCATCAGCTATCAGCAGTCAGCCAGCAAGGACACATCGGGCAAGCCTGATGGCTGACTGAACCTTCTGTCGATAAACCATCAACCATCAACCCTCCTCGGTGCCCCATGCGACGATACCTGATTGCCGGAAACTGGAAGATGAACACGACCCTGGCCTCGGCAGTGGCCCTGGCGAAAGGGGTGGTCGCGGCGGCTCCACGGAAGCTGAGCAAGGTCGACGTACTCCTCTGCCCTCCGGCCCCTTATCTGCTGGCAGTGCGGGACGTGGTGCAAGGAACCGGGGTTTCCCTCGGGGCGCAGAATGCCTCGGCTGAGGCTCCGGGAGCGTTCACCGGGGAGTTGTCTCTCG
Organism: Planctomycetota bacterium; assembly: GCA_043734065.1. Classification (GTDB taxonomy): domain Bacteria; phylum Planctomycetota; class Planctomycetia; order Planctomycetales; family Planctomycetaceae; genus TH-plancto1. The sequence goes on along the minus strand of JAYTFV010000202.1, from coordinate 11,538 downwards.
ACATGCTGCTCGACACGGGATGTACCTCGGTGATTCTGGGTCACAGCGAGCGGCGGGTGCTGTACGGAGAGACAGATGCGATCGTGAACAAGAAGGTGCATGCCGCCCTGGCGAAGGGGCTGCTCGTGGTCTTGTGCGTCGGTGAATTGCTGGAAGAGCGCAAGGCCGAGCGAACCAATGAAGTCCTCGACACCCAGATGGCGGGGAGCCTTGCCGGAGTGACCGAGGACCAACTGAAGAACGTCGTGATCGCCTACGAACCGGTGTGGGCCATCGGGACCGGTTTGACAGCCTCCCCGGCTCAGGCCCAGGCCGCCCACGCCCATCTTCGCAACTGGCTGCTCGTTCGCTATAATGCCGCGTCCGCTGTGGCGACACGCATCCTCTACGGAGGCAGCGTGAAGCCGGACAATGCTTTGGAACTTCTGGCTCGGCCGGATGTGGACGGAGCGTTGGTCGGCGGAGCGAGTCTGAAGCCAGAACTGTTCGTCCCGATCATCGAGGCGGCAGTGGCTGAGGCGCGCTAGTTGAACGTGGGATAGGCTTCCAGCCTGTCAGATGCGGAAGATGACAGGCTGGAAGCCTATCCCACGATCAGAATCGAACAACAACAGATCGCCGTCCCTGCAACGGGTTGGCGGAATTCTTCGTCGGGTGAAAGGGATCGGTCTCGTGGAGATTCTCTCGTATGTCTTAGAGACATTGATGCTGCTGCTCAGCTTCTTCATGATCGTGCTGATCCTCCTGCAACGGGGACGCGGCGGCGGTCTGGCGGGAGCCTTCGGCGGTGCCGGTGGCCAGAGTGCCTTCGGGGCGAAGGCGGGTGACACGTTCACCCGCATCACGGTCGTGGTCGCCCTGTTGTGGGCGATTACGGCGGGCGTGTGCGGCCTCGTGATGCGAAAGGCGCAGGCCGAAAGTTCGCTGGGCAAAAAGTCTGGCCTTCCCACGAATGCCGACAACCAGCCCAATGACTCTCCGGATGACCTCAAGAACCTCAAGAAGGACACCGGCACCGGCGGGGCCAAGGGCGCGCCAGCGGCTCCCGGCGACATCTCTGCTCCGGCGGCACTCACAGCACCCGCCGCACCCACTGGCCCGGCGACCAAGACGGAGCCTGCCACTCCGGCGAAGGACGGCGACAAGCCTGCCACTCCGGTAGTACCGGCCACCCCCAAGACGGGGACTGAGCCAGCCGCCCCCTCGACGCCGGCCACCAAGCCGGAAGCGACCGGTGAGAAGCCTGCTGAACCAGCGGCTCCGAAGACTGACAAGCCCGCTGACCCGGCACAGCCAGCCACCGCAACGGAGAAGCCCGCGGACGCTCCGAAAGCTGACGCCAAGCCAGTCACCGAAACTCCCGCTGCCCCGGCTGCGGACAAGCCAGCCGATGCGGCTCCTGCCGAGACGCCGAAGCCGTAAGGACCGGGGCCTCCCAGAGTGTCGTCTTTCGCTCCGCGAAAGAACGTCCTTTCGCGGAGCGAAAGGCGACACTCGAAGTCCTCTGTAGATAGGACCGCGAATAGTGTTGCTGAGCATGACCGGGTTCGGATCGGCCCAAGTCGAGAACGGCGGGTTCGCCATCTCGGCAGAGGTGCGGTGCGTCAATAATCGCCACCTCAAGGTCTCGATCCGCTGTCCCGATTCGTGGTCCTCGAAAGAGCACGAGATCGAGAAGCTGATCCGGCAGTCGATCGGTCGCGGCACGGTGAACATCAGCCTGCGAGTGCAGGGGATCGGTCCCCGCGAAGAGTCGCTCATCAACCGCCCGTTGCTGACGGCGTATTGGCATCAAGTGCAAGCGGTCTGTGCCCAGTTGTCAGCTCCGCTCCCCTCGGTGGGGGAACTGCTGGCCCTCCCCGGCGTGGCAATCGACGAGGCCGGTGCGGGCCTTGACGATGAGGACTGGAAACTCGTCGAGCAGGCCGTCACGCAGGCTCTGGTCAAGGTCCAGGAGTTCCGCGCCCGCGAGGGCCAAGCCATGCGGGACGAGATGCGGTCGCTGATCCTCGACCTGCGCCAGTGCCGCCAGGATGTCCTGGAACGGGCTCCGCTGGTCATCACCGCCTACCGCGACAAGATCCGCGAGCGCGTGACCCAACTGCTCAGCGGCACTGGCTCGACCGTCACCGACCAAGACTTGGTCCGCGAGGTCAGCCTGTTCGCCGACAAGTGCGACATCACCGAGGAGCTGGCCCGCTTGCAGTCGCACCTGAGCCAGTTTGAAGACTCCCTGAACGCCCATCCGTCGGCGGGCCGGAAGCTCGACTTCCTGTGCCAGGAACTGAACCGCGAGGTCAACACGATCGGCTCCAAGTCCAACGACGTGACGATCACCCACCGCGTCGTCGATGCCAAAGCGGTGGTAGAGAAGCTGCGAGAGATTGTGCAGAATGTGGAGTGAGACAGCCTTCTGGTCTGGACGAACACCCGAACGCATTCAAGAATGATGCGAGGGGCAATCTCTACCTGCGGAGCCTTTCTTCATGCTCAAAACTGGCGATTTCGTATTGATCATCCGTGGCGAAGATGATGTGCCACATGGTCAAGTCTGCAAAGTTCTCGCACCCGATGAGACGGAGACATTCCATCAATATCAGTCGACAGACTGGGTGCCTGTAGTCTGTTGGACAGGTTATCTAGTGTGGACCCTCCACGAAAACTTGATCGAGATTGATGGTTATCGTGCCAGGATTGAGGAGTTGTTTCAGATGGGGTTCTCACGAAATGGTTCAGCCGCCCTTCGATTTTAGGTGAATCGCCATGGCTGGGCAAAACTGGACGCGAACGGAGACCCTCACTGCCTTCGCCCTGTATTGTCGAATCCCGTTTGGGCGTCTCCACTCCCGAAACCCGGAAATTATTCAGATAGCGGCCAAACTCGGTCGTACACCAAGCGCGTTGGCGATGAAGTGCCGTAATCTCGCGTCACTGGATGACACTCACCAGTCTCGTGGAGTGAAGGGGCTACAAAAGGTTTCCACTGCAGACCGTCAGTTATGGGCAGACTTCTGCACTCGTCCAGAAGAAATCAGCTTTGAAGCGGCTACGACTTTGGCCGATCTGGAGTCACGTTCTGCGTATCCGCAAGTGGAGCCACTTCTCGTCGAAAGAACTGGCGATGAACGAGAGCAAATGGTCAGGCGTCGAGTGAACCAGTACTTCTTCCGCAATTTGATTTTGATCGGATACGGCGAGGCTTGTGCCGTTTGCAGATTGCCACTACGGGAACTCTTGATTGCTTCACACATAGTTCCCTGGTCAGTGGATGAAAAGGTCCGGATGAATCCGCGGAATGGTCTTTGTCTTTGCGGCACACACGACCGTGCATTTGAACAAGGCATTCTTCGTGTCGAACGTTCCTATGCGATCAGCATCCATGTTCCCGAGCAATACCGCGGAACACCCTCCGTCGCTGAATGGTTGTTGCGATATGAAGGTGAAAGGATTCAACTTCCACATCGTTGGATTCCTGACCCGGAGTTGCTTGACCGCAAACTCGCAATGGTGACTGCGGGCTACACAGATGAAGAATGATTTTTGCGAGTGGCCTCACATCCCGGAGGGATGCCAGCCATTAGCCGGTGGTTGAGCGAAGCGACACCACCGGAACACGGTCCTGGCCCGCTCCCGCATCCCGGAGGGATGCCAGAAGTGTGGCTCGCTGCTTGGAGGTTCTCACGTCGGTCAATGCTGCCATCCCTCCGGGATGGGGCGAACTGGGAGACTGCCATCCGGTGGTGTCGCTTTGCTCGACCACCGGCTAAGGGCTGTGACCCCTACCGGGGTCAGGTCAATTCGGCGTGCTAGCACACGTGCCGCCCGCAAATCATGGCACCATCTGCACGCGACTTCAGCCTGTGTCTGCTAGAATTAAACCGTGCCGCCCTTGTCACCCGGAGATTTCAACATGACTGAAGTTCTCCACGCCTTGTTCGTCGCTTGGCAACACCAGGAGACTCGAAGATTCCACACGGTCGCTCGACTGGCTCAGGTCAGTGGTGCCGGGTACGAAGAGTGCTTCGAGTTCACTTACATTCAAGGTTCTCTTCAAGCAGAAGGTTTCTTGCCGTTTATCTCATTTCCCGATCTCCATCAGGTCTACAGATCGCGAAGTCTGTTCCCGATGTTCACGAACCGGCTGCTCTCCTCCAGTCGTGCAGACTTTCCGGAGCATATTGCTCTCTTGGGATTGCCACCGACGACAACGAGTCCGATCGCGATTCTAGGCCGAAGTGGCGGGCGGCGGACCACGGACACTCTGGAGCTCTTCCCACTGCCCGAGTTTGAACCAGATTTCGGATACCGCACATGGTTCTGGGTTCATGGTTTGCGACATCTCCCGCAGGTATCACAATTGCAAATCCAGACACTGACTCCCGGAGAACAAGCCTTGCTCCATTGCGAGACTGAAAACCCAGTGGATTCGTCCGCGATAAAGCTCCTCAGCAGCCGAGGGGGGCATTGGATTGGCTACATGCCTGCCTATCTACTGGACGATGCTCACACTCTTCAACAGACCTGCGAAATCTGTCACATCTTTGTGGATCGGATCAATCCCCTCACGTCCCCGATCCAGCAGCGGGTGCTCTGCCGTTTAGAGTCATGTTGGCCTGAAGGGTTCATTCCCTACTCGACGACACGTTATCAGCCGCTTTCGTCGGAAGCAGCTGGCATTCGGCCTCCGAAAATCGAACTGATCTGTTGATTTCAGTGGCTCACTCAAGAGTCTTCAGCGTACTCACCTCCACTCCTTTGGAGCCTTCGATTGGTGGCCCCTGAACATCACAACCCGACCCGCGTGGTTGTCCTCTCCGGTCCGTCGGGGAGCGGCAAGTCGACGATCGTGCAGCAGCTGGTCAAGGAATGCCCGGTGCCATTGCGGTTGTCGGTGTCGGCCACCACGCGGGCTCCTCGGCCTGGCGAGATTCATGGCGAGCACTACTACTTCCTGTCTCTGGAGGAGTTCGAGGCTCGGCGGACTCGCGACGAATTCATGGAGTGCGCCGAGGTCCACCGCACCGGGAACTGGTACGGCACTCTCTGGTCCGAAGTCGATGTGGCCCAAAGCCTGGGGAAATGGTCGCTCCTTGAAATTGATGTCGAGGGGGCTCAGAGTGTGATGCGGATGTATCCCTCGGCGGTCACGATCTTTGTGACTCTTTCCTCGCTCGACGAATACGAGCGCCGGCTGAGAGCGCGCGGCACAGAATCGGAAGAGGTCCTTCAGCGACGTTTGCAGACGGCGTGCGAGGAGCTTAAACTGGTGGGTTGCTACCGATTTCAGGTGGTCAACGACAATCTGGATCAGACGGTCCAGGAAATCTGCCAGATCCTGTCAGACCAAGAGGCGGAACTCCATGCTCGATGAATTGAAGGAAGACTGGATCGTCAACAAGGTTGGCGGCCGGTTCAAACTCTCCACGCTGATTCAAAAGCGTCTGGTCCAATTGAACAAGGGTGCTCCGCCACTGGTGGACGAAATCGGCAAGCCCACGATGCACACAGTCGTGCGAGAAATTCTCGAAGACAAGATCTTCCTTGATGCGTCGAACGATGTCGTCATGGCCGTCGATGACGCTCCCGACCCGAGCGGTGCCCCCAACCTCGACGACTTGTAAGATCCTGAGTACAGACTCTATTGAATCGAATCGCAGGGCCGTTTCCGGAATCCGGGAATCGGTCCTTGCGTCTTGTTGGTGATCGCTTGAATCTCCGGTTCCCACCCCGGTGCCCACTTGCCCCCAACTGGTCGGGAACCTAACTTCCCCCATCGCAGATGAAATGTCGCTGATGAATTCCGGTGCAGACCCCCTGCTCCGGTAGTCCCCTCTCTGGAAACCCAACATGTCCACAGCCACGAAGGCTCCCGTTCGCGAACATTCGGCCCAGGCCGCTCCCGCCAAGGCCAACGACTTCAAGGTCAAGGACATGAGTCTGGCCGAATTCGGTCGTAAGGAACTCGACATCGCCGAGCACGAAATGCCCGGCCTGATGGCGACTCGCGACAAGTACGGACCCAAGAAGCCGCTGGCGGGTGTGCGGATCACCGGCTCGCTGCACATGACCATCCAGACCGGCGTGCTGATCGAGACGCTCAAGGAGCTCGGGGCCGACGTTCGCTGGGCCTCGTGCAATATCTTCTCGACCCAGGACCACGCCGCAGCTGCCATCGCCGCCACGGGCACGCCGGTCTTCGCCTGGAAGGGCGAGACACTCGAAGAATATTGGTGGTGTACGTGGGAAGCGATCATGTTCCCCGGACAGAAAGGGCCTCAGCTGATCGTTGACGACGGCGGCGATGTGACCCTGCTCGTCCACAAGGGCTACGAGATGGAGAACGGCGACAAATGGGTCGACTCCCCCAGCGACAATCACGAAGTGAAGGTCATCAAGGATCTCCTCAAGAAGATCGCCAAGGAACAGCCCGGCATCTTCCACACCATCGTCAAGGACTTGAAGGGCGTCTCCGAAGAGACCACCACCGGGGTTCACCGCCTCTACGAAATGCAGAAGGCGGGCAAGCTGCTGATCCCGGCGATCAACGTCAACGACAGCGTGACCAAGTCGAAGTTCGACAACCTGTACGGCTGCCGGCACTCGTTGACGGACGGCATCTTCCGGGCGATGGACGTGATGCTCTCGGGCAAGGTGGCGGTCGTCTGCGGTTACGGCGACGTGGGCAAGGGGTGTGCCCAGGCTCTGCGGGGTCAGGGGGCCCAAGTCGTCGTGACCGAGATCGACCCGATCTGTGCGTTGCAGGCGGCGATGGAAGGCTACCGCGTGCTGCCTCTGGAAGACACGCTCGGCTGGGGTGATGTCTACGTCACCACGACCGGGAACAAGGACATTATCCGCGTGGAACACATGGAGAAGATGAAGGACCAGGCGATCGTCTGCAACATCGGCCACTTCGACAACGAAATCCAGATCGACAAGCTCAACAATCGCACCGATGTGAAGCGGCTCAACATCAAGCCGCAGGTCGACAAGTACACCTTCCCGACCAAGAACAGCATCTACATGCTCGCCGAAGGCCGCCTCGTGAACCTCGGCTGTGCCACTGGCCATCCCAGCTTCGTGATGAGCAACAGCTTCACGAACCAGTGCCTGGCGCAGATGGAACTGTGGGCGACCAAAGACAGCCGTCCCATCGGCGTGACCGTCCTGCCGAAGAAGCTGGACGAGGAAGTGGCCCGGCTGCACCTGGGCAAGATCGGCGTGAAGCTGACCAAGCTCACGCAGGAGCAGGCCGACTACATTAGCGTGCCGGTGGACGGGCCGTACAAGGCGGAGCACTACCGGTACTAAAGAGCGATGAGCCAGCAGCCAGCAACACGAAAAGCCCAGGGGCAGCAACCCCTGGGCTTTCTGTCTTGGTGTGGATGTTTCCGACGTACACACGAATAACGGAATCAATTCCGTTCTACATCGCGAAGGCACCACAGGCCACGGCCGTCGGCTCCTCGACTGGTGTCAGCGACGCACTGCGGCGCTTGAACATCGTGACTTCGTTGCCCCGGTCGTTGTAATCGAGGGCATCCATGAACGTCCGCATCAGCAGGATTCCGCGGCCACTGGCCAGGGCGATGGCGTCGTCCTCGGTGGGGTTGCGGACCTTTTCGACATCGAAGCCCGGCCCCTCGTCGCGGATCATGAACCGCGCTCCGGCATGAGAGTACTCCGCGACCAGCGTCACACGGCGGCGACTAAAAGGCATCAAGTGCTTGCGTTCGGAAATCGCATGGTCGAACACATCGCCTTCGAGTTCCTTGAGTCTCGAATTGACCTCCAGATTGCCGTGAATGATGGCGTTGAGCAGGGCCTCTTCCAGGGCCACCTGAATTCGCATCCGGTCCCGATCATCGAGCAGACCGAACCGTTCGCAGTGCTCGACCAGCATCGACACCACATGCGGCACCCGGCTCTTTTCATTTTCCAGGCTGAACTGCAACCGCTCCTGGGTCAGGGAGCTTTCCGCCGCCTGACGCAAGGCCCGACTCGTGGCCCGCTCCATCGCACACTCCATCGGGAACAGCCACTCGCTGGGATCGCTCCCCTTGACGAGTACAGCTTCCGCTCCCTCGCGCGCGGCCTGGGCGGCGGACTCGACGGTCATGCTGGAACTGACGATAAACACCGAAGTCGTCATGTGGCGGTTGCGGACAGCGGACACGAGATCGCGCCACTCGCCGTCGCCGAGATCGGCCTCGCATAAGATCAGATCGACCGGATGGAGTTGCAGGCGTTCGCAGGCTTCTTCGTAAGACGCCGCTCCCTCGATGGTCCAGTTCTCCTGAGACGCCAGGGCCTCGCGAATGGCATCGCGATCGGCTGTCGAAGGATCGACATGCAGGATGACGGGCATGAACAGACTCCAGTCACAATCCATTTCCAATCTCACCTGAGCGGGCCCGCACGGTGAAATCAGAGATGAAGCGAAACCGCATTCTCGATGGGAAGAGGCGTTGTCAATCCGCACCTAACGTGGTGAGGAATCAACAAAGGCTACTGTGCGACCGAATGGTCCATAGGAAGAAGGGAAGCTGAGGTGGCAGTATGGACAGAATCCAGACTGCTGCCAACCCAACTTGTCGAGAAGTCGCGAAACTTCGGTGAAGACGCGATTAACGGGAGTGAGGGTTGTTCGGGCATCGTCGGCGACTTCTCCGAAGTCGTCCGGTTCGACGTTCGCCCTGCGAGACACCCTTCGAACGGCAGAACACTTCTTCTGGCCCGCTCTATGGCGCGGATACGGCGTCAGCCCTGTCGCCAAACCACCGATTTCGGAGAAATCGGCGACTCTGCACTCACTGGAACATCGCATATAGCACCACGTTCACCGCCAGTTTCACCGCGTCCTCGTTCAGGTAGCCCGCACAGGCCACGGTCTGCTGCCGCTCCAGGGCGCAGCTGATGTCGTACTTGCTGTAGACGACGACGTACTTACCGTTGATTTCGATCCCTTCAAACAGCGGTTCGCCGACCGATTCTTCGGCATGCAGCGCCGAGGACTGGCCGGGGGCGGGGATGCGGCGCTTGACCTTGCGGACATCGAAGCCCTGCATGGAGTGGAACATCTCGTGCTCGACCGGGATCGGCTTCAACTGCTGGCCGAAGATCTGCTGGATCGCTTTGCGGAAACTGACATCGAACGGCTTCGCCCCGCAGCACGCATCCGCCATCAGGAAGCCTCCGTTGTCGAAGTACGCTTTGAGCTGGGTCGCCTCTTCCGGAGAGAACGTGAAGTTCTTGCGTCCGTGCATGTACAGCACGGGGCAGGTGAACAGAGCGGGGTCATTCGCCGCCAGAATCGGCGTCTCGGCGGAGGACTCCACCCCCACCTTGTGCAGAGCGACTTGCAGGTGATGCACCGCGCTCGCGGCCGTGTCCCACCCGCCTGAGTGTTTGACTCGACCGATGCGCAGCCCGCTGCGCGAATCGGCTTCATCCACACCCGCCAATGCCTCGGGGCGTTGCAGCTTGTCGCGCAATTCTCGTCCGGTCGCATAGGCCACGACGTTCACACCCAATTGCATCGACTTGCCGATCTGCGACTTGATGTCCACATTGGTACGCGTGTCGTTTCGCATCCACTTGTCCCAGCGGCAGGAGTGGTCATAGGGGGCGTAGACGATCGCCGTGCGACACCCGAAATCGACGCCCCACAACTCCGGCGGGTCGCTGGCAAAGACGGCCTCGCTGCGGTAAATGTCGTGCGTGTTCTCCAGCTTGCGGAGTTGGTAGTCGCCATCGGGAAACAACCGCGTGATGAGCTGGCGGAACCCCTGGTCAAAGGCGGCGCTGTCGCAGTTCTGCACCGCGAACAGGAAGCCGCCCTGAATGATGTAGTCGCGGAGCAGGGCCACTTCTTCGTTGCTGATCGAGTCGAGCTTCTGGTCCCCGGCCAGGTACGCGATCGGGGCCTGTTGCAGAGCGGCCACCCCCTCGCCCTTTACGGCCACCTGCAAGTCGAGGGTTTGCCAACTGAGATAGTGCGGCCACTGCTCCTTGATTGAAATCGCATCGACAAGGTTCGACACATCATGCCGATGACGGTTCCAATCGGCCCTCACGATCGCCCCGCTATTCGGGTCGCGCGGGCCATACTGCAGCTTGTTGATGAGGACGGGGCTGAGCCCCTTGGCGAGGAATAGGAGCGACAAGCTGGTCCCGATGGCGGGGCCTTCGTTGTCGCCCTGCCATGCGCCGTCTGCGGGGGATTGACCTTCGACGAGAAAGCTGGCTCCTTCGCGATACCAGTCGGTCTTGCCGAAGAAGCGTTGTCCGCTGAACTTGCCCGCCCGCTCCAGGCCGTAGAGGTAATACAGCAGAAAGCCGCCGCCGGGGTTGGAATGGATGCGGATGTTGTTGTTCATCCAGCGGACGCCCGCGTCGATCGCTTCGTCCGCGGTCGTCGTGTTCGACTGTCCACAGCAGTCGAGCTTCCCGTCCGGCGTGAGTTCGTTCTCAATGAGAAACGAGTTGATGATTTCGAGTGAGGCCAGACCGGCCACCGTCATACTGCCCCTCACGCCCCCTTGATCGCTGGAGTAGCCCCACGGAGAACCGTTGACGGCATCCCTGGGGCCCATTTGACTGTTGAGCCAGTGGTCACGGGCCTTCCGCCAGACTTTTTGATCGACCTTCATGCCGGTTTGAAAGCAGGCTTCCCGCAAACCCAGGATGGCAAACTGAGTCGTGCTATTGTCCCAGCGGGTCGAGTTATTCCCATCCATCCCGTATCCCCAACCCCCTGACGGCACCTGCTGCTCGATCAGCGTCTCGGCCATCTGCTGGATGCGCGGCTTGTCCCGGGCTTCGCCCGCGGCCGAGAGAAACAGGATCGCCAGTCCGATGTCGTACGTGCCCTGGGGGAGTTGTTCCGAGCGGATGTAGCGGAGGCATTTCTGGATGGAGTCCTCCTTGGGGTCCATGCCGGAAGTGATGAGCGCCAGCCCCACCAGACTATTGGACCCGACTGAATACGGGCCCTCATACCCGGACTGGAACGAGCCATTGCCGTTCTGCCGGGAGAGCAGGAATTTCTGGCCGCGCTGGATGGCGGTCTTGACCTTCTCACGCAGGACATCATCGGTCTGGGCCTGGGCGAACGCGCGACCGGGAAGAGCGAGCAGCAGTGCCAACACGAACAGCGTGATCGCCAAGCCGAAGCGTTGCCACCCCTGGATCCTTCCACAACTCGAAAACCCAGTCCTCCGACGCCTCGAAGGGGCAGCGACAAACCAGCCCAGGGCAGAGCGAAACGGCGTCAGCCGTGCAGCGTCGCCCTGGGTGAGAGGTCGCAGCGATGCACGAAGCCCTGACAGGGCGTCACAATCCTTCGCAGTCGAGTTTCGCCCTTTTAGGGCTGAAGTCCTCTCTCTCTCATCTTGTCCTGAGGCGGCGCTCCGCTGTGCCCCAGGGTGATCAGTGGCTGCCCCTTCGGGGCGAAGCGATGAGGAATTCAACGCAAAGGCGCAAAGGCGCAAAGGCGAAAAGGGGGAATCTTCTTCTGCTTTTCTTTTGCGCCTTTGC
>JAYTFV010000201.1:0-13189 GCA_043734065.1 Planctomycetota bacterium | reverse complement strand
GCATCCACAAACGCAAAAAAGACCCCAGCCACCCCGAGCTCCTCGCAACCCCAATGCGGCTCACGTTTACGGGCTAACTTGATGCGTATGGGTTGAGCGAAGCGACACCACCGGTTAATTTCTGTGACCCCTTCGGGGGTCGAACCTGGACGGTGTTGTTTCCCAGTCAGTCGTGGATGATTCGGAGTTCCTCATGCAGAAGTTCACACTCTATTCAGTTCTGATCCTGGGGCTCGCCTCTGCGGCGCTGGCTGACGATGCGGCGGTGCCTGCCGTGAAGGCAGAGGCCAAAGCGGAAGCCGCTGTCGAAGCCAAGGACGGGGCCGCTGAAGCGTCCGCCTCTGCTGAAGTCGAGGCCAAGTCCGAGGCGAAACCGGAGTCTCCCGCCAAGCCGGAGGCTGCGGATGCGAAGCCCGCGACCCCGGATGACAAGCCTGCCGAGACCAAGGCGGATGCCCTGAAGCGAGCGAAAGCGGAGGCCCTGAAAAAGGCCGCCGAAGAAGACCCGGATGTCGCGGCCCGTCTGGAAACGGCCTATCCGCTCGATGGCGAGGAATGGAAGGAGTACCCGCTGGGCATCCTGGAAATGGAGATGGCCGAGGCGATCGAAGACCTCTCCGCCGGGAAGTCCAAGCCGCCCGCCCTCGTGACCCAGCCGCGCATCATCTCCCGGCTCGACTTGATGATCGAGGAACTGGAGAAGAAGACCGGCAGTGGGAAAGGGTCCAGCAACTCCGGCAACAAGCCCGCCGAGAAGTCCGTCCTCCGCAAGGGGTCGATGAAAGAAGGCCAGATGCGGGCCGTGAAAAACGAAGGCGACCGCTGGGCTGACATCCCTCCCAAGGAACGCGAGAAAATCCTCCAGTCGCAAGGCGAAGGCTTCCCCGCCGGTTATGAAGATGTCCTTGCCGACTACTTCCGCAAGCTGGCGAAGTCCGAAAAGCCCGCAGCCGCGCCTCCGGTGACACCGAAGGAGCCGAAGTAAGTCAGCTCGTGGGATAGGCTGCCAGCCTGTTGTCTGCCACGAGGCATGACAGGCTGGCAGCCTATCCCACAGCCCACCTGGATGGGCCGCCCTCCTGACTCCCCCTCCCTGTACTCCCAGATACGCCCATGCCGCAACCTCTTCGATTCTGGCGACCCGCGGCTCTGCTGATCGGTTCACTCGCTCTGAGTGCCGGGCTGGCGCTGGCTCAGGGGAAGACGCCCGCCGTGAAGACGCCCGCGCCGAAGACTCCGGCAGTGAAGACCACTTCAGAGAACATCCTGACGGTGCGGGATGTCAACGTCAGCTTCGTGGCCAAGAACACGATGAACGACCGCACGGCGTTTCGGTCGACGCTGCCCGCCGTGATCCTCTCGCAACGACCGGTCCCGCCCAAGCCGACCGATACCGTGGGGCAACCGGTGGGGGTCATGACCTTCGAGGGAACCCCGACGGAGAACCTGGATGTCATGCTGGAGTACGACCAGTCGGCGCGGCTGCTCGGACGGTGGCCTCATACGGACATGCGGTCGACGCGGTCGCTGTGGCGGAAGCTGAATCTGATCCCGTCGAAGGAGCCGCCGAGTACGCCCTTCCCCACTGCCAGTTGGCTCAACCCGCTGCGCAATGCCAATCGCCTGACCTTGCAGCAGGAGAAGCGACTGGAGAAGTTCATCCTGTACGACCTGACCTTGATGCGATCTCCGAACAATGTCGAGTTGGAGGCCACGAACACCGGCTACAAGGCCCGCAATGTCGGCCCCTCCGCGATCCATGATGTCACGGTCTATCGCCCGGCGGGCAAGGGCAAGTACCGCGCTGCGGTGATTCAGGACATCCCCGGCCTGGGCAAGCCCGCAGCCGCGCCCGCTCAGCCACCGGGGACGGTCCCCGGGGCAGTTCCCGGGACAGCCCCCGCCTCGGGAGCTGCTCCCGCTCAGCCCAACGTCGTGGTTCAGGCATTGCAGGCGTTGACCATCGGTCCCGGCGGACAACCCGTCCCGCCGGGAACGACTCCCGGCGAAGGGCAACCTCCGGCGACACCCGTGGCCCCGCCGAACACTCCGCAACACGACATCGCCTGGGCCGGTGAGGAGCAGACGCCCGCTGAACTGATCGCCGCCTGGGAACCGCTGCTCAAGGCGCAGGGCTTGGACGCCCCGGAGATCGCCCATGTCCAGGCCATCCTCAAGGCCCACGCCTTTGACAAGGACGCCGCCCGCATCGTGTTCCGCCTCGACCCGGCAGCCATCGAGACCCTCGCCCCGCTGGAGATCACTCCCCAGCCCGACAAGCTGATCCGCGTCTGGCTGGTGATCCTGGATGGGGCCGATCCGGAGATCAAGACCCGCATTCAGGAGATGATCGTCGGACTGGGCGATCCCGCATACGTGAAGCGGATGGAGGCCAAGGCCAAGCTGCTGAAGCTCGGCCCGACCGCCGTGGCCCAGTTGACCGCGGAGAAGGGGAACAAGGATCCGGAGATCGCCTTCCGGATCGAAGAGATCCTGGAAGAGGTCCAGAACCCGACCGACCAGGGACAGGGGGAAGAGGTTCCGATGGCCGAGGACGGGGAAGTCTTTCTTGACAATTGATGCGGGGAGGACAGGGAGGCCCCCCTCTCGTTCGGCCTTGCCAAGCTTGCGATTTCGCCGCATCATGGAGCCGTGCAATTCGTGTTCTCTGAGGCGGCTTCCATGATTCAATACTCCGATGACAGCTCTCCCCAGTGGTCGGCATTCAAGATCCGGGCTGGGATCGCCGTCATCCTGGCGCTGTTCACGTTGGTCTCCTACCTGATGAAGGGGGATAAGAACCCCGTCACCGGCGAGAAGCAGCGAGTCGGCATGACCGTTGAGCAGGAGATCGCCCTCGGGCTGCAATCTCGGAGTGAGATGGAGGCCCAGTACGGCGGCCCCTACCATGATGCCAAAGCCGTGGCCGATGTGAAGCGTGTTGGCCAGCACTTGGTCAATGCCTTCCAAACGGAACTGTCCAAAACCGGCAAGACTGACCCGTACAAGTTCGATTTCCATCTGCTCGCCGATGACCAGACGGTCAACGCCTTTGCCCTCCCCGGCGGGCAGGTGTTCATCACGTACGCCCTTTATTCCAAGCTGCAAACTGAAGGGCAACTGGCAGGCGTCCTCGGCCATGAGGTGGGACACGTCATCAGTCGTCACAGTGCCCAGCGGGTTGCTCAAATGGAGCTGACCCAGGGGCTGGCCGGTGCCGCGGGAGTCGCGGGCGGCACACGCAGCTCCGCCCAGATCGCCGCGATGGTCGGCAACCTAGTCAACATGAAGTACGGTCGCGGCGACGAACTGGAGGCCGACAAGTGGGGCGTGAAGCTGAGCGTCCTGGCCGAGTACGATCCGCGTGCGATGCTGGGCGTGATGGAGATCCTCGACAAGGTCGGCGGCGGGAAGCAACCCGAGATCCTCAGCACGCACCCCAAGCCCGCGAACCGCAAAGAGTACATCGAACAGGTGATTCACGAAGTGTTTCCGCAGGGCGTCCCCGAGGGACTCCATGAGTAGCGAAGCAGCGATCAGCGAATGTAGGATGGGCCCATTGGCCCGTCCCGTCCCGTGCGGCATCCACGCAGGGATGGCGTCGCACTTGCCCATCTTTGTGGCAGGCATCTGGGTCGCGTGCAATCGCCGCATTCTGGTCGCCTCCCATCCCGGAGGGATGACAGAAATTAGCCGGTGGTCGAGCGCAGCGACACCACCGGTGGAAGGACTGTCGAATCCTTTGCATCCCGGAGGGATGCCAGAGGGTTCGCCCTGCGAAACCTGCGGCGAGTGGGCATCCTTCCTGCGAAACTGCGATCCCCGGGGAATACCCTCTCGCCCGAGCGGCTCGGCAGGAGCCTCGCCCTCCCAAACCGTTCCCGGGAACTCCGGATGCCCCTCTGCCATCCCTTCAGGATGGGATGCTTCATGGTTCTCTCCTTCCGGTGGTGTCGCTGCGCTCAACCACCGGCTATTTTCTGTGACCCCTCCGGGGTCGAATCCCTGGATCCTCTCGTTCGTTCGAACTTACCTGATGGCGCTACTGCTGGCCGCCATCGGCCTCGCAATCGCACAGGCTGACGATGTGCCGACGCCCACCTCACCCGTCCCCATCACCCGCTTCGTGGCCGACCTCGCCAGCGACTCACGAGCCGTCCGCGCTCAGGCCGAAGCCGACCTGATCCAACTCGGCCCCCAGGTCATCGACCTCCTCCCATCCGCCTCCGCCACCGACCCGGCTGTGCGAGACAGCCTCGACCGCATCGTCCGCGCCATCGATCTGGCCGAGTCCGCCGCCGCCCTCACGCCGAAGGCCGTCCAGTGGACTGCGACTGCGACCCTCACCGAGGCGATCGAGCAACTCGCCACCGCGACCGGGAACTCCATTCCCGTGTTGCCCCTCGACTCGATCACACCCAGCGAGCCATTCCCGACACAACCGCTGACCTTCTGGGAGGCGATCGACTGGATCGAACTCCACACTCCGCTGCGGTACGAGGCGGGCCAACTCCGTTCCAACTCCCCTCTCCTCACGTCGATTCCCCTCGCGAGCCTCTCCGGCCCGTTCCGCATCCAACAGCTCGATAGCACGCTCCGCACCACTCCCAGCGGCGTGCGGCTACTGGGAGTCAAGCTGCGAACGACGTGCGAGCCGCGATTGCGGCCGCTGTTCCTGATGGCCGGTGTCGACAATTGGTCGGTCACTCACGAGAGCGACTCCGCCAGCCCGTTCACCCCGCATGCCCGCCGCGAGATTCCCAGTGGCAAGAGCGGCGCGATCGATGTCGCGTTCGACTTCACCCTGCCGGAGACGATCACCGACACCAAGAATTGGACACTGGCTGGCCATGTCGATCTGACACTGGCCGCTCGCTCGACGAGCGTCACCTTCAGCGACCTCTCCGCCAAGCTCCCGCTCACACGCCGCCGGGGCCAGGCCAGTTTGTCGCTGCTCTCGCTCAAGCCGAGCGACGGCGGACTCTCGGTGCGAGTCGCTTCGGCCTTCCCGGAGCTGAGCGGCCTGTTCGAGTCCTACCGCGCCTCGCTGCTGGCCCCGGGACTGACCCTCGAATTGCCCAACGGGAAACGCTTCTCCCCCTCGAACATCGCGCAGGTCCAGGAAGACCCCCACGGCATCGTGATCGAGACTCGCTTCGAGGCCGCTCAAACAACCGGAGCCAGACTCCACGCCCTGGTCCCCAGCGCCATCTCCACGCAGAAGATTCCGTTCAAGTTCGAGCATCTCACACTGACTGAGAACACGGACTAATGGTCGCCCCACCTGGAGTCGCTGCGTTCGCCAAAACGCGGGGAGCCGGCACTCTGGCGAGTGCAGCGACCAGACCAGATGTCGTTGGTCGACCACTCGCGGGAGTGGCCTCGGTGGGGGCGCTGTGGATTCGACCGGGGTGGCGAACTCCGGAAGAGGTTCTGGCGGTGAGACCGGTCTGTGTGATCA
Organism: Planctomycetota bacterium; assembly: GCA_043734065.1. Lineage (GTDB taxonomy): Bacteria > Planctomycetota > Planctomycetia > Planctomycetales > Planctomycetaceae > TH-plancto1. Next base: position 7,728 of record JAYTFV010000201.1, on the reverse strand, counting down.
CCCTGTGTGCCAAGGCACACAGGTCGCACACAGGGGCAACCGGTGCTACCCCGCGACTGACCACCCCTGAACGTTGACACACCGACTCCACAATCGCAGCCCCCCATTGCAGTACGCCCATCAAAGTGTTGCTACAATGCATCCAGTGTGGTGTTTCACAGGAGTGATTCTGTTTCTGAATGAGGTGTTCCACATGTCAGCGATGTTGACCGAAAGAGTTCGGCCACCGCAGCCCAGCCAGCGGTTGCTGACATGTGCTGATGTCGTTGTACTCCCTGAGACACTTCCCACGGGAGACGTGCGGTATGAACTGGACAACGGAAGGCTGGTCATCATGGCTCCCCCGGGAGACCTGCACGGTGCGATTCAACTCAACATCGGTTACGAATTGAAGCGTCAGGGTGAGCTGGCAGGGCACGGGAAAGCGCGGACAGAAGTCGGCATCGTTCTGTGGCGCGACCCCGACCGCTTGGTGGGAGCCGATGCCGCGTTCGTGGCTCAATCGTCATTGCCGCTGAGAGTGACGAGCGAAGGTTATCTCGAAACCATTCCCGACCTGATCGTTGAAATTCGCAGCCGTAACGACACCATGGCCGAACTGAACGCCAAAGCTGATGACTATCTCGTCGCTGGTGTGCGCATCCTCTGGCTGGTGGATCCGCTGTCGCGGACCGTCCTTCAATATCTGGGATCCTCCCAACCCATACGGCTCGGCGAAACCGACTGGCTCGATGCCGGGGACATCATCCCCGGCTTTCGTCTGCTGGTGGCTGACTTGCTGAAAACTTAACCTGCCTCCGATGAACACTCCTGCCCATCTGGCTAGGCTTCACGCTGCCAGGTCCAAGTCTTGAGATCCCCCGATCCTCGTCGCACGGCTTCGCCGAGCCACCTGCGGCGACCATCCGCGTGAAGCTGTCGAAACATCACGAAATCCAATATCACTCCTGTAGCGCACCAGCGCGGGAACCACCGGGGCCAGTCCGGGTGGCGTTACTCGATCCCGGCCAGTTTGGTCGCGCGGGCGACGCGGCCCACGGCGAGCAAGTAAGCCGCAGCACGGAGCGGCACCTTCTTCTCGGTGGCGATGTTCCACACATCGTCGAAGGCCCGTGTCATCTTCCGGGCCAGCTTGTCGCGGACATCGGCCAGTTCCCATTTGAAGTGCTGGCGGTTCTGGACCCACTCGAAGTAGCTGACGGTGACGCCGCCCGCGTTGGCGAGGATGTCGGGGACGACGACGAGTTCGCGCTGGTTAAAAATCTCATCGGCTTCGGGAGTGGTCGGGCCGTTGGCGGCTTCGATGATGATCGTGGCCCGGACGCTGGCGGCGTTGTCACCGGTCAGGACGCCGCCCAGGGCTGCGGGGATCAAGACCTCGCAATCGCAGGCGAGCAGTTCGGCGTTGAGGATCGGTTTGCCGCCGGGGAAGGACGACACCTTCTCAGCGGGCTGGGCCACGTGGACTTGCAGGGCCGGGATGTCGAGCCCTCTGGCGTTGTAGATCCCCCCCATCACATCCGACACCGCCACGACCTTGGCCCCCATGTCATGCAGGATACTCGCGGCGAACGAGCCGACGTTGCCGAACCCCTGGACCGCGACGCTGATCCCCCTCAGCGGTCGGTTGAGCCGCGCGAGAGTTGCCTGCAAAATGATCGCCACGCCGCGACCGGTCGCCTCCTCGCGGCCATCGATCCCATGCATCTCGACCGGCTTGCCCGTCACGCAGCCGGGGCTGTAGCCGTGATACTTTTCGTACTGGTTTTCGATCCAGGCCATGACCTGGGCATTGGTCCCCATGTCGGGGGCGGGGATGTCCTGGTCGGGGCCAATCACCTCGTGAATCTCGTCGATGAACTTGCGGGTGATGCGTTCGAGTTCGCCCAGGCTGAGCGTCTTGGGGTCGACCGAGATGCCCCCCTTCGCCCCGCCATACGGCAGATCGACCACAGCGGTTTTCCAGGTCATCAGCGAGGCGAGTTCGAGCACCTCGGCCGAGTTGACCTCGGGGTGGTAACGCAAGCCGCCCTTCATCGGGCCGCGGGCCTTGTCGTGTTGAATGCGGTAGCCGGTGAACGTGGCGAGCTGGCCGTCGTCCATCCGCATGGCCACCTGCACGCGAACCTCGCGGAGGGGTGTCAGCAGCAGCTTCTGCTCGCTGGCCCCCATGTTGAGGAGGGTGGCGGCCTGTTCAAAATAGCGCTGGGCTGAACTGCTCATGAGGGGTCCGTCCTGACTGACCTGCGGGCGTGGATCACATTCGCGAGGGGAGAACGATAGGTCGGAATGCGATCCAGAGCAATTGGAAATGAGAGCACCCCGCGATGATTGAATCGCCCGAAAGCGATGGCCACACCGACGTGATCGCTCGCCCGATCTGACTCGCTCACCGATCGACATGTGGGCGATGCAGGCGATATTCAGCCAGACCCAGCAACAGCGTGGCCACGAGCAGCGGGACCAGGTAATAGATGACGCGGAACACCACCATCGCAGCCACGAGGGCCTGCGGATGAGGCGACTTCGTCATCGTGAGAATGACCAGTTCCAGCACGCCGACACCGCCCGGCACATGCGTCAGCATGACCGCCACAATCGCCAGCAGATAGACCCCCAGGAACTGCGGATACGTCAGACCCATGTCCGCCGGACAGAGTACGAACAGGCACGCTGCGGCCACCATCAGATCGGTCGTGGCGATGGCCATCTGGGCCAGAGTCATCCGCGTACTGGGGAGTTGCACCTCATGCCCGCGCACCCGAATCGGCTTTCGCCAGAGAGCTGTCAACACCACGTACGTCGCCACCACGGACAGCAAGATCCCGCCCAGGCCACGCATGGATTGGATCGGCAGCGACAACGTACTCGGAACCTGAACGGGATCGACCAGAAACACAATCCCCCCGAGCGTACACAGCCCCAGCCAGCACGTGATCCCCAGCATCAGCATCAGTCGCACGATCTCGACCGCCGACAGCCCCAGCGAGGAATAGACCCGAAAACGGACCGGGAGTCCGCCCAAAGTGGCCCCCAGGTTGTAGCTGGCCACGTAGCCGGTAAATGACGCGAATGCGACCTGCCGCAGGGGCAGCCGCTGGCCGATTGCGCGCAGCGCCAGCAGGTCGTACCCGATCAGGATCAGATAGTTCGCCGTGGCAAACAGGCCGCACCACACGATCGAACGGGTGGGGATGGCCGACAAGCTCTGCCGGATGTCGTGCCAGCGATAGGCCCGCAGCTCATGGAACAGCAGCCAGCCCGCGAGGCAGAAGATGACCACAGAAAGCAACGGACTCCAGCGTTTCCAGGCCGCGTTCACGAGCGGCCTCCAGCGGGGGCATTGTGGGGAGCGTGCCCGACTCCGTTGCGGCCTGCGGCGATCTCCTTCAACAGATCGGTTTGCAGTTGCTGGATCTCCAACAGACGCTGCCACTGGTGGGTCAATAACAAATCGAGCTTGGAGTGCAAGTGGCGAATCTCCAACTCCGCTTTCAGATTGACGCGGAAATCATGCTCCGAGCGGAGGCGGTCTTTGGCCTGTTGCCGGTTCTGGCTCATCATGATGACCGGAGCCTGAATCGCGGCCAGGCAGGACAGGATCAGATTCAGAAAGATGAAGGGAAACGGGTCAAACGACCGGAACATGATCGGCAGCGTGTTGAGGACGATCCAACTCGTCAGCAGGGCACCGAATATGAGGATGAAAGACCAACTGCCGCCGAAGCTGGCCACCTTGTCGGCGAGGCGTTCGCCGAACGTGATCTGGCGGTCATATTCCTCGTTCAAGTCCTGGGCGAGCAGTTCGTGTTCGCGCAGACTGGCGACCACCTGCTGCTCCAGATGCGACAACTCGCCGCGCTCCTCCTTCAGCGTCTGTTCGACGTAGTCGCCTCGAAAGCGGTTGAGGTCGCCCATGCAAACATGGCTCTCCTCGGTCCAGGCGGGACACGCCTGGCGGATCAGATCAGCGACGGGGTCTCGCACCAAGGCTGCGGAAATGATCGATTCTGGAGCGAAGGTCTGGCCGCAGATATTACAGAGAATCTCAGGCTGTCGGCTGGCCATCATCGCCCCTCAGGTGTTTTGGACATGTTCATTTTGCTTCGGCACTCCGGCTGGCTCCGCGCCCAAGCGAAGTCCCCCGACAGATCAGGCACCTGACCGAGAAGGCGGTGGCATGGGCCACATCCGCCATCGCGGTGCTTCCGCACGCCACGGAAACTGCCCCGCGGACGGTGAGAGACATCTTACCCAGGATCATCCCACGTGGACGACCCTCGGGAGGCAATGTGGCCACGAGTCCACGAGTGTGTGCCTCAGAAAAGTAGGCCACCGGTGTCGTCTGCTCCCTTTCCCCACTGGCTGCGTGACTTTTCGGGAGGACGTGACTGTGGGGAGGTGGCCGGGGTGAGGGGTTCAAGGGACGTGTTCTGGTGGCCCCCTTACCCCGGACCGTTCATGGTGTCGCCTGAATCACCAGGTGGTAGTCGGTCCCTTCCCACGATTGGTTCTTCAACCAGAACATCGTGAAGTCAATCACGGTCTGGTCGGGCAGACCGGCTGTGTCCAAATCTGCGAAGTGAATCCCCAGTTCCGAGTCGACCGTTGTGGCGTCGTGGATGGTTCTCCAGCCATCGCTGGTCCAACCGACGCGCGCGGGGGCCAGCAGTTCGACTCGCAGCACCTGGCCGACCGGGATCGTGCGACACTTCTGATTGAAACGCCAGATCGCTGGCACCGGGAGGAGTGGCTGTTGCTGGTAGCGCAGGACGGGTTGCGGCGGCATGTCGTACACTCGACCGGAGCGCAGTGAGCGCAGGAGCTTGAGGTACTCGGCATGAGCCCAGACGAGGGGCATCGCGCTGCCGGACGGGCCGCCCGCATACAACTCGCGCTCGGGGATGTCGATGGCATCCCACACCTGTTCGGGGAACATGCCGCCCACGCTCGCGAAGCCGGCCAGGGCTTCACACAATTGTGTCGCTTCGAGCATGCGGCCCGCCGCCAATTCATAGTGCGCTCGCTCGCCCGTCAGCAGCGGCCACGGTCGACCGATCCCGGTCCCATCGAACGGGGAGCCATCGATATGTTCACCGTAGCCGTCGTCGTTATAGCGATACCACACGGGCCCCTCCGCGAACTCGCGTCGCAGGAGCGCATCGATGACACGCACTGTATCCAGTATCCGCGGGTCATCCGCACTGCGCAGTCCGAACCGCACGAGGGCCAGCGCATCGGGGCTGACGATCTCCTCGGCAGGTCGTGGGGATTCACCCGGCGGGCGGTTCTTGATCGGCACGAAGCCCTGCTTGGGCGAGGAGCCGTCGGCCTGATCGGGGGGGGCGATCCGCACGTAATAGCCTTCCACGCCGTGTTCCGCTGCCAGGATCGTCCCCGTGGTGTAGGTCCAGCGTTCGATCCCCTCGTTCCAGATGTCCGCTGTCTCGCGCAGGTATTGGGCCTCGCGCGACTGCTCCGCCAGTTCCGCCATGTCGGCAGCCGCCAGCAGAGCGGCGACTTCGGCGGCCAGCGTGAACGGGGAGTAGCCCGGGTCTTCCTCCCAGCGATCCTGCGCTGTCACCGGACCGTGGCACACGATGTAGGAAGCAGCCTGGCGCACCATCGGCCAGAACCGTTTCCATTCCTCGATCCAGCCGAGTTCGCGACGCAGCAGATCGACCAGCAAGATGGGGAAGGCCGTCTCATCCATCTGCACGCCGCCCCAATACGGCGTGCCATCCAGCCACATGTTCTGGGCCCAGTGACCATCGGCTTCCTGGATCGTCTGTAAGTAATCGGCCACGCGGATCGCGTCGGCCTGGGCTCCCACTGACAGCAAGGCCCCCGCCGTTTCCACGAGGTCGCGCGGCCAGACCAGATGATAGCCGCCGAGGTCATCGTCGCTCTTCGACATGCCCCAGGGGATCGACAGACTGGCAATCACCGCTCCCGGAAACTGCTTCGATTCGTGCGACCGCAACACCACGCGGCTGATGCGACTGAGCGTGGGTTCGCGCACCGCTTCCTCGCGAGCCTCGAGGCTCGACAGCCAGCCGTCCCATTCCGCGTTGTAAGCGTTCCACGCCTGGTCGAAACCGTCTTCCAGACTGGCCAACGCCTGTTGACCCGCCTCATTCGGGGAAGTGCCAAAACCCAGGGCCAACACACACTCGCCGCCATTGGCCCGCCAGTCGAGCTGGCCGGTGAGGGCCACGTTGCCATTTTCCGCCCGCTCGTACTGACTGGTCAGTGTGCGGTGCTTGGTGAGGTCTTGCCAGCCGTCCGAGAACCCGACAAAGCCGACCGAAGCGGCCAACCAGGGAACGGAGCAGGCCAGCGCCAGAGACAACCCATCTCGCTCCGCAAACAGCATCGGATGGCCTTTGTAGTCGCCGACCCAGGCCGTGTTCCCCCAGCCGCGATTGCCCAGATGGGGGGCCAGGAGTCCATACACCTCCAGGGTTTCAAATCCCGCAGCGGGCTGGAACCGCACTCGCTGTAAGAACACATCCCGTGTCGGGTCGGTGATGATCTGTTTGTGGATGACGAAACGGTCTGCCACGCACCGGTTCACGACCTCATAGGCCGGTGCTCCTGACGGTTGCGGCGAGATCGTGGATCGCGTGTCCCGCTTCTCCTCCGCGACAAAGGTGTGCCCGTCCGTCACCAGCAATTCGAAGTCGCGAATGCACGCCTGGTCAACTCGTGGGTAGTATATCTCATTGACGACACCGTGACTCAAAGTGAACCAGACGCGGCTCTGTAAACCCAGAGCTGTGCCGACGCCACTCTTGGCGCTGGAAGTCCAGCGGGGAGTGATTCCGGGCCATCCGGGTGCGAAGGTAGTCATTCGAAGTGGCTCTGAAGGTTCCGAGATGGCCTGTCAGACGTTTTATAAGCGATTCCCATGCCCATCACCAGAAACCAGCCTGGGGAGAGTACAAGACCGAGGGAATACACACGACACAGCTGAACCCCGCACATCAAAACACCCCCTGAGAACTGATCTCCAGGCCAACTGAGCATACTCGGTTCAGGCCGGAGAGAATCCGCCCGGTGTCGTCCGACCAGTGAGCGGGATCGCATGACTCGGAACCCGATCGCCGGAAACCATCGCGATTCAGGAGCCGGGAGCGGTGCCAGACACAGCCTGGCACGGGAGTTGCTTCATCTCCTATGGAATGACCGACTGTCTGGGCTGTCCTCTGATTGAAGAAGCGAGGTTTCACCATGTCACTCTCCCGAAAACCAATGATACAGGCTCTGGTCGCACTCGGAATGGCATTGACCTGTGCGGTCGTACCCGCTGCGGTCCACCACAGCGGCGGCGGCTCACACGGCGGTGGCTCACACGGCGGTGGCGTTCACATCAGCAGAGGCGGCGGAGGCTCACACAGCAGAGGCGGCGGCTCACACAGCAGTGGCGTTCACATCAGCGGTGCGAAAGCCGTCTCTCATACGGGCGGGTTCCATCACTCAACGAGCAGTAAGCCGAGCAGCAAATCGAGCGGCAAGCTCGCGGTGAGAACTGCTCATGGTTCCATCGGAGCGGTGACTCAACACAGGAAATCGGACTTTCACTCGCCGATCCATCGCCCAGTGAGCGTCGCCCCGCCCCAGGCCCATCTCCGCACCCCTCCGCCAGTCATCGTTCAGAACATCTACAAATACCCGACTCTCAGGTTCTCCTCTTTCGGCTATCGGTATCGACCCCGGCACTACTCC
>JAYTFV010000200.1:0-4712 GCA_043734065.1 Planctomycetota bacterium | reverse complement strand
GGACTCCCGGCCGAAGGGGAATTCCGGTCGGTGCTGGCGCTGGGCAGCCCCTTCCGCATTCTGGGTAAGCCCACGCCCGACGGGCGGTGCGGTGCCTTGCGACTGATCTTCCCCGCGTCCCATCTGGAGGTCTTCTCCCACCAGGCCCGCGAAACCCACTGGATCCGGGCCGGTCAGTTCTCGATCGCGCTGGACCAGGAAGTCCAGATCTCCCTGGAGCCGATTCCCACCAGTCCCCCGCGGATTGGCCTGAGCTGGTCCGAACACCCTCAAGTCAAGATGACCTCCACGGACGCGGTTGATCCGGAAGGCTTGAAGGAACTGGAAGGCACGTTCCGAGAAGCCTGGGACGGATGGTTGAAGTCGCAGGAGAAGGCCCCCAAACCCGCCCCGGATGTCGTGGTCGGTCTTTCCCGCGTGCGACTTGATCGGGTGGCCATCCAGCCGCATGCGATCATCGTCGATCTGATCTGCCCGCAGGCCCATTTGATGGTGGCCGGAAGTTCACCGCTGACTTACCGCGTGCGAAGTTGCCATTCCTACTGGAGCCGTCCCCGCACGCTCGCTCCTGGCGAGTCGCATTGCTACGAAGCGACCGACCCGCTGGAGTGGGAGATCGTGGGAGTTCGCGGTGAGAAGTACACCCTGCGACCCGCTGAAGTCGCTCGCTGGAATCAACAGACCGGAGTGACCTACGACCCGCCCCGTCCCAAGCGGGAGTCGACCCTGGTCACACCCCGCCAGATCATTGCGTCTCCGTAGTGCGACTGTTGGAGTTCAGGCTTTAGCCTGTCTTGAGGCTGCTTCGACCGCGCTGGGCGATGGGGCACTGCGCGACCCCAGACAGGCTAAAGCCTGAACTCCAACGGTCGAAATCGTGCGGTTCGTCTGCTGTCATCCGTCGTGCCCGCTCCACAGGCCCGCGACGTGGGGACTTCCATTACGTCGCACGGCGAACAACTGCGGACCTGGACCCCACGACTCCGAGCCCTCGCTCAGCATCTCGCACGCCCCCTCGCTCACTCGATGACAGAACCACTCGCGGACTGCTGCGGCCTCTTCCGCTCCTCCCGGATGACCGGGATATGCCACCACCGTCAGCACCCCTCCGGGAGCCAACCATTCCCAGGCGGCATTCAGCCCGGCCAGAGTCGATGCAGTCGTCGTCTTGCAACTCTGATCCGCGCCAGGCAGATACCCCAGGTTGAACATGATCGCCGCCATCTGCCCCCGCTGAGTCGTCGGGAGATAATTGCCCATCTCCGCATGACTGGCTTCCACGCAGACAACGTGTGGCCCGCGATCTGCCGGTACTGCATGACCGACATCCGGCACGGCATCACTCGGGAACCCCTCACGCACCTCCACTGAGATCCCCTGCTCGCGCAGCCGACTCACTGTCCGCAACAGCGCTTCCCGCTGGATGTCAAACGCCCACACCGTCCCCGTTCGCCCGACCAGTCGAGCTAGAAACTCCGTGTCGTGGCCGTTCCCGGCCGTGGCGTCGATGGCTAGCTGGCCCCGGACCAGCGCCGTGAGCAGCTCGTGAGCTTGCTGAGTGACGGGCTTCATGAGGGACACCCGGGCCAGGGAACTCGGAACAGCAGATCCACCTCGCGCTCCAGCGGAGTCTGCTGCACCAGATGCGAGGCGAGTTGTCGGGCGCAGAACGGAGCCTGCAACGACCCTTTCGAGGCCAGCCCATTGAAGTACCCCAACTGCGGGTAGCGCGGATGTACCCCGATCACGGGATTCACCTGCTGGAGAATCGGACGCACTGCGGACTGGTGATCCACGATCTTGTACGGTCGGTGCAGCAGCTGCTCCAGCGAGGCGATCAGCGAACTGCGGCCCTCCGCAGTCGGCCCGGAGTCGAGCTGGTCCCAGTCGTACGTGGCCCCGACTCGAAAGAGATTGTTCTGAACCCCCTGCGGACCGAGCGGAGCAATCCACACGCCGCCGTGGACGATGCGTGTCTCGTTCCAATCCGCGATCTCGACGGTCAGCATCTCTCCCCGCGCGGGCTTGAACTCGATGTTCGAGAACCACGGATTGGAACGGGCCGCGATCCCTTCGCAGAAGAGGAGCGCTCTGGCGCGCAGCCCCCAGCACGGGAGTTCGATTCGATCTCGGAGCAACTGCACATCACCCGGCAACGACAACTCCCCCGCCACATACCGCCCCTCGCGAACCCATACTCGTCGAGACTTCGAGAGAAACTCCGCCACATCCAGTTGCCCACCTTGAAGCAACTCACAACCGCCCAACGGTGCCCAGACTCCCACGGGGAAGGCGGTCATCTCCCGCAACAGCCCGGCATATGCCGAGTCCCACATTCGCTTCCCGAAATACTCTCGCTCCCTCTCGGTGACGAACACCCTCGCCATGGGAGTGTCACGCAACAGCGAACAATCCAGTTCGCTCTCGACCCGCCGATAAAACTCCCAAGCCGCAGCCCGCAACTCCTCAAACCGCCACGTCTTCACCAGCCGCTGCCCCGTCACCGGCGTGATCAACCCGGCCGCGATGCGAGAGGAAGTCACCGCCGCCTCGCGATCAATCACCCGCACGCTCGCCCCCCGCGCAAGCAACTCCCACGCCAGGCACGTCCCAGCCAGCCCCTGCCCCACGATGATGAAGTCGACATCTGTCATGTCGGGATCGTAACGCGAGGTGTCTCGGGTCGACACACTCGTGATAGAATCGCCAGCATCTGTGGTTTCAATTTGCAAGGACCAAGCGATGGCCTACAGCACCAGTCTGGCTGCCCGCGTTCGCGACGCAGTGCAGCATCACCCCGGCGTGACCGAGAAGAAGATGTTCGGCGGGGTCGGATTCCTGCTCCACGGGAACATGCTGGTCGGCATCTGGAAGGAGAGCCTGATCGTCCGGCTCGATCCCGAACAGGGTGCCACAGCCCTCACTCAGCCGCATGTCAGCCCGATGGACATCACCGGGAGGCCGATGCGAGGCTGGCTGATGGTCGCCCCGGCGGGTCTCGACGAAGATCGCGACCTCCAGAGTTGGATCAGCCGGGCGATCCAGTTCGTGAAGGGACTGGAGCCCCAGAGTGCGGTGCAGAAAACTCGCAGCCCGAAATCGAAACCTCGCAAACCGATCTGAACCGGATATCGCCTGTTGTCTCCTGTCGAATGTCACCGACCCGACGACCCGCGGTCATGAGCCTCCCGTCAGCAATGGCTATCCCTTGCGCTTCACCGGCTTGCGACGAGCGGCTTTCTTCGCCACGATCGTCTCAGTCGCCACGGGAACCACGCCATACATCACCCCCATTTGCCGTACGTGCGACGCCATCAATTCCCGCAGCGACTTCGGCTCCAACACTTCCGCCTGGTTCCCATACCCCAATATCCACCACGAGATCTCCCGGATCCCCTCCACGTTCGCATGAAAATCGAGCGTCCCATCAGGATTCCACACCACCCGCTGTGTCGCATGCCACAGCACCTCCGACACATTCTTCGCGACCAGCGGCTTGAACCGCACCACCACCTCCACCTCCGGCTGCTCCCGGATCATCTTCCACGCATTGCCAAAGTGCTTCTTCAATGTGAACCGCGGCGGGATGTCATACTTGTCCGCCGTCAGCGTACTCTCCTCGATCCGACCCACATGAAATGTCCGCACCTCTTTGTGCAATGACGAACGCCCAATCACGTACCACGACCGCTTCTGAAAGAACAACTGATACGGACTCACCAGCGTCGAAATCTGCTTCTGATCGAGCAGGCTGTGATACTTCAATCGAACCTTGCGACGCTTCTCAATCGACTCCAGGATGCGCTGATAATGCTCCCGCGAATCACTCAGCGGATGCTTCGAATCCAGTGCGATCTGCACATGCTCCGAAATGCTCGACAGATGACTCCGCAGAGACGCGGGTAAGTTCGACAACAGCTTCAACACCGCATCCCGAGCGGACTCCAGAAACGGCACCCCGAGCTTTGGATCGCCCAGCTTCTCGCCCAGCATCAGCAACGACAACGTCTCGTCGACCGTCAAATCCGTCGGCGGCAAAAACGTCGATGGCGGTATCCAATACCCCTGCTCAGTCTCGTCATACAGCAGCTGCACCCCCGACTCTTGCAGCACTTTCAAATCGCGAAAGATCGTCCGCTTACTCACCCCCACAAAGCTTGACAGCTCCCCGGTGTGATAGCGGCGACCCGATTGCAGGTACTCCAGAATATGAAGCAGCCGGCGAATCTTTCCCACAGAACTCATGCGACCCTCCAAGTCATCAAGTCTTCAGAAAGTCCAGCATGACAAGGGGCACCCCCCAGCAAGAAACCGCAATGTCGAGTCTCGCAGGAGGGATGTACAGCCCGAAGCACCGTGAATTCACGCAAACATGCCTCTTTCCACGCAACTCGGTCGGATTTCCCTCCCGTCCCTCAGAACCGTTGAGCGTTGAGCGTTGAGCGAATGACCCCTCCGTCGATCAACCATAAACCATAAACCATCAACCCTCTTCCTCCCCCGCGCACCCGCCCCCGATAGGTCAAACACCGCCCTTCCCGCATCGGACCGGCCACGACCTATGACACAAGACACGCTCACCGAAGACCTCGCCGACTGGAGCAACTCGCTCTCCATCGACACCCCCGCCCGACTGGTCCTCAACGTCGCTCTGACGGGACCAGACTCCAAAAACGGCTACCACTATTCCGAGGCAGCTCTCCGTGAAGCTG
>JAYTFV010000199.1:0-5229 GCA_043734065.1 Planctomycetota bacterium | reverse complement strand
GGAGATGTATCAGTCGTTGACTGATCTGCGTCTGCTGACCATCTGGCCGCTGTACGCCAGCCGCCACGATGCTCTCCGGGCGATCTACGCATGAGTGCCGACCCGCCGAAAGTGGTGGGCCAACCGCTCGGGCGTCCCTTGCATGTGGTCCATCTCATCACCCGGCTCATCATCGGCGGGGCACAAGAGAACACCCTGCACACCGTCGAGGACCAGCACCAACTCCACGGCGATGAGGTGAGCCTCATCACCGGTCCGGGACTCGGACCGGAGGGCTCGCTCGAAGCCCGCGCGCTGGCGGGCGGATACCCGCTGCATGTCCTTCCCGAAATGCGACGCAGTCTGCACCCGCTGCGAGACTGGAAGAGCTATCAAGCGACGATTCGGCTGCTCCGCGAACTGAACCCCGACATCGTCCATACCCATAGCTCCAAAGCGGGCATCATCGGTCGGGCCGCCGCCGCTCAGCTCGGCATCCCGGCGGTGCATACGATCCACGGGGCGGCGTTTCACTACGGCCAGAACCCGCTCGCCTATGGCGTCTACCGCCAGGCGGAACGCTTCGCGAGTCGCTGGACCGACCACTTCATCAGCGTCGCGGACGACATGACGGATGAGTACGTCCACGCCCGCATCGCCTCTCGCGACCGCTTCACGACGATCTACAGCGGCTTCGATGTCGAGCCGTTCCTCCATCCCTCGCGCAGCCGCGACGAGGTGCGAGCCGAACTCGGCCTCAAGCCCGACGAGATCGTCATCGGCAAGATCGCGCGGCTGTTCCATTTGAAGGGGCACGAGTTCCTGCTCTCGGCCGCTCCGTCGATCGTGCGGGCCTGTCCGCAGGTGCGGTTTCTGTTCGTGGGGGATGGACTGCTGCGGAAGGAGTTCGAGCAGCGGATTGCCGGGATGGGCCTGACTAACCGATTCGTGTTCACCGGACTGGTGCCGCCAACGCGTATCCCGGAACTGATCCAGGCCATGGACATCGTGGCCCACACCAGCCAGTGGGAAGGGCTGGCCCGCGTGCTGCCGCAAGCCCTGATCGCCGCCAAGCCGGTCGTGGCCTACGATGTGGGCGGGGCGCGGGAGGTCGTCCTCCCCGGAGCCACCGGCTACTTGCTGCCGCGCGACAGTGTCGAGCCGCTGGCGACCGCCATCATCCGCTTGGTCTCCTCCGAAGAGCAGCGCCTCAAGTTCGGCAACGAAGGCCGCCGCCGGTTCACCGACCAGTTCCGTCACCAGACCATGACCGCCCGCATTCGGCAGGTCTACTTCGAGGTGCTCGAGCGCAGAGGGAAGCTCGTGTAGGGTCCACCGTTTCAACTGGTGAGGTAGCTGCGTTCGCCAGAACGCGGGTTGCCCGCACTCTGGCGAGTGCAGCAACTTCACCAGTCTGATTGGCGGCCAGCTGATCGCCCGTTACCATCCGGCGAGGGGCGGCAGACGCCCCTCGCGTTTCCTCTTCGATTCTGAGCCCGGCTGCGGAGTACATCATGAGACAGTGGCCCATTGGAGTCTTCACCTCGATCGATGCCGGGCTGGGAGTGCATCTGGATGTCGCGAAAGATCTGGGGATTCCGACCGTGCAGATTCATGCCCCGCATGCCGGGACTCGCAATGCCGCCGCTGCGGAGAAGTTCCTGAGCCGCTGCTCGGAGGCGGGGATCACGATCACCTGCGTCTTCTGCGGCTTCGACGGCGAGAGCTACGCCGACATCCCCACGACCGCCCGCACGGTGGGACTCGTGCCAGAGTCAACCCGCGCGGCCCGGCTCCAAGAGGCCAAAGAGATCGCCGACTTCACGCGGCTGCTGGGGTGTAGCGTAGTCGGGATGCACATTGGGTTCGTGCCGGACAAGTCGTCCGCGAGCTATGCCGGGCTGCTGGCCACGACGCGCGAGCTGCTCGATCACCTGGCCCGCAATGGCCAGAACCTGCATCTCGAAACGGGGCAAGAGACAGCTGACCACCTGCTGGAGTTCATCCACGCGGTGCAGCGTCCGAATCTGTTCATCAACTTCGACCCGGCGAACATGATTCTGTACGGAACCGGCGATCCGATCGAAGCGTTGAAGAAGGTCGGGAAGTACGTCCGCAGCATCCACTGCAAGGACGGCAAGTGGGCCCCCGCCGGTCAGCGCGGCAAGTCCTGGGGGACTGAAGTCCCCCTCGGTGAGGGCGATGTCGGGATGGAGACGTACCTCCGCACACTCAAAGACCTGGGCTACACCGGCCCGCTGACCATCGAGCGCGAGATCGCGCATGACCCGGTGCAACAGAAGACAGACATCGGCCAGGCGCAGTCGCTCCTGACCGGCCTGCGGGCGAAGCTCGGGATGTAGACCGGAATTGATTCCGTTCTGTGCTGACGTTCCGCTGGAACGGAATCGATTCCGTTCTACGGTCAGCTACTTCCATTCGAACGACAGCCCCGAGAGGCGTTCGTAGGCTTCGATGTATTTTGAACGGGTGTGGGTTACGACCTCGGCGGGCAGGGCGGGCGGCGGGGAGTTCTTGTCCCAGGTTGTCGACTCCAGCCAGTCGCGGACGAACTGTTTGTCGAACGAGGGCTGGCCTTGGCCGGGGTGATAGTGGTCCATCGGCCAGAACCGGGAGCTGTCGGGGGTCAGGACTTCGTCGATCAGGATGATCTCGCCCTCACAGACGCCGAACTCAAACTTGGTGTCGGCGATCAGGATGCCTTTCGATCGCGAGTGTTCAGAGCCGCGGCGGTAGATTTCGAGGCTGCGGTCGCGGAGGGTCGTGGCGGTTTCCTGACCAACGATGTCGCACATGCGGGCGAAGGGGATGTTCTCGTCGTGGCCTTCTTCAGCCTTGGTGGCGGGGGTGAAGATCGGCTCGGGGAGGCGGCTGCACTCGACCAGCCCGGCGGGGAGCGGGATGCCGCACACCTCGCCGGATTGGCGGTACTCCTTCCAGCCGGAACCGGCGAGATACCCGCGCACGACACACTCGATCGGCACCACGCTCGACTTGCGGACGACCATACTCCGGCCCCGCAGCGGCTCGGGATCGACGCCGCGCGGAAGCGGCACCTGCGTCGGGTCCATGCTCAGCAGATGATGCGGCACGCCGAGCTTCGCGAACCAGAACTCGCTGATCTGGGTGAGTACGCGCCCCTTGTCCGGAATTCCGGTCGGCAGCACCCAGTCGAACGCACTGATCCGGTCGCTGGCGACGAGCAGCAGCCGATCGCCAAAGTCATAGACATCGCGGACTTTGCCCCGACGAACGGGGATGCCGGGGAGATCAGATTGGAGGAGGGGCATGAGGATCGTTGAGGGTTGATGGTTGATCGACAGAGGGGAAATCCGAAGCACGAAATTCGAAAGGCGGTTCTGGGTCACATCGCGTCTGGCCCTAGGCTCTAGGCCCTCGCCCCTAGGCTTCCTCTACGCTTCATACGCCTTGGCCAGGAACGGTTCGACCATGTCCTTGAGCATGGGCAATTCCGAGTCGATCAGGAACGCATCGTGGCCGTGGGGACTGGGGAGTTCGGCGTAGGTCACGTGTCGCTTTGCTTGCAGTAGCGAGCGGACCAGCTGCTTGCTTTGCGAGGTCGGGAACAGCCAGTCGGTGTCGTACGAGACCACGAGAAACCGGGCGTCGGTTTTTCCGAGGGCTAGCGGGATGGGGCCGTGGGTCGACTCGATGCAAAAGTAATCCATCGCCCGCGTCAGCACGAGGTAGCTGTTGGCGTCGAAGCGTTCGACGAAGCGTTTGCCCTGGTAGTGCAGGTAGCTTTCGATCTGGAACTCGGTCTCCTTGCGGAGGTCGTAGGTCAGATCGGCGCTGTTCTGGAGCCTGCGTCCGAACTTGAGTTCAATCGACTGCTCGGACAGATACGTGATGTGCGCAATCATCCGCGCCAGGGCCAAGCCGAAACGCGGCTTCTCGGGATAGTCATAATAGTTCCCGTCCTTGAAGGCCGGGTCGGTATAGATCGCGCGGCGACCGACGGCGTTGAAGGCGATCCCCTGCGCATTCAGACGGCTTCCGCTGGCCAGCACGATGGCCGACTTCAAGCCGTCCGGGAAGCGGGCGGCCCACTCTAAGACCTGCATCCCGCCGAGGCTGCCACCCACCACGGCCAGCAGCTTCTCAATCCCCAGATGCTCGACCAGCTTCTGGTGCAGGCTGACAATGTCTGCAACGGTCAGGAACGGAAACGCCGGGCCGTACTGCTTGCCGGTTTCGGGATCGATGGAACTGGGACCGGTCGTCCCCATGCACCCGCCGAGGACGTTGGCACAGATCACGAAGTAGCGGTCGGTGTCGATCCCCTTGCCGGGGCCGATGAACCCGTCCCACCAGCCGGGCTTCTTCTCGTCGGAGGAGTGACGACCGGCCACATGGGCATCCCCGGTCAGCGCGTGGCAGATAAAGATCGCGTTGTCGCGGCGAGGCGACAGCATGCCGTATGTCTCATAGGCGACCTGCACCGGCCCGATGGTCTTGCCACTCTCCAATTGGAGCGTGGCCGGAGGTGTACACAACTGCGCCAGGCGAGTCTGTGTGAATCCCAGTGAGGGGATGTTCTGGGCAGTCATTGCCGTGTCAGCCAACTCGGGCATAGGGGGCTTGGTCCAAATGATGCTGCGTGTGATTGAACGAGTGTTGGTTAAGTGGGGGTGGGATTGGTAGCGATCGTTCGAGAAATGAGTGTCGTCTTTCGCTCCGCGAAAGACCGCCTTTCGCGGAGCGAAAGGCGACACTCAGACAGTCAATGCTCGAACGATCCTAAGTGCCCACTCTGCTCCCTCTCCCCCGCAGTGGAGTTTGTGAGCGATGGCAATGTCGATTGCGGGGGCGAGGGGACCGGAATCTCATCGCCCTCCCGGTCTTCTCGCCATTCGCCCACTACGCCGGATTCCACGGGCCTTAACTGTCCGCGATCGGCAGCGCGGGTTCAATCGTATCGCCCGATTCTTTTTCGACCGGAACCAGCTTCAAGCTCGGCGAACTGACTTTCGAGGTCAATGGAGCAGTGGCTGTCTCCGCCGGTGCTGCCTGCCCAAACGGCAGCGGGAAATTCGGCATCCAGCCCAGCGGTAGCGTCGTGCCGGTAATCCAGCGGGCCTCGGGCGAGGCCAGGAACGCGACAGCTGCGGCCACATCGCGGCCCGCTCCAATGCCGAGGGGGTGGGAGTGGTCGAGGCTCTCCTCCATCGCCGCTCCGCCTTCGGAGATATGCCGTTGCATCATCGG
>JAYTFV010000198.1:0-5061 GCA_043734065.1 Planctomycetota bacterium | reverse complement strand
TGCTGGAGCCCACGATAGTGCCGCAAGGCGTGAAAATAGGTCATTGCCGGGAACTTTTAACACCTCGCGAGGAGCAATCCCCGCGAGGTGTTTTTTTATTGGAGTGGTCAGTTTTCAGTCGTCAGTTTTCAGTTCACTCTTCCCGGAACTGCAGTCGCCAGAATGCGGGTGAACGCGATTGGCCTTCATAACCCGCTCACCGACTACGGCAGTCGCATCTTGCCCCGAACTGCAACTCCCGCCCTCCCGGTGCATAGCATTCATATTGAGTTGTAGTTGAAATTTGATCAAGAACTGTACAAATAGACTCGCGGCAGCGAAGTTCGGTTGCCAGCCATGTGCTGCCACTCAGCTAATCCTACCGAACCCCTGGCCGAACCGAGTGTCCTCGTAACAACCCACCAGGAGGATCACAATGCTCCCTGAATCCAAGGACGAATTCCCCAAGTGCCTTTACCTTGACCAGAACTTCTGGATCGGGCTGGCCCAAGCCGCAAATGGGCACCCCGACGGCAAACGGTTCGAGCCATCACTCTTGGCTGTGCGGAGAGGTGTGGATTCCGGCAAATTGGTCACCCCACTGTCGCTGGTCCACATCATTGAGGCGTCCATCCCGGGAAGGGATGATCGCCGCAAGAACCTGATGGGCTTCATGCTCGCCCTGTCCCAGGGCAAGTCGTTCGCCCATTACAACCAAATCCGCCCCTTCGAAATCGAGAACGCCCTCCGGCGGTGGTACGGCGTGGATGGGGTCCGCCCGGTCCGGCCAGCCGTCGTAGGGGATTGGGCTGGCGTGGCGATCGGGGCCGACCCGGACCTGTCGAAGATACCGGCCGATTGGCTCCCGCTCGTCGAGTCAGTCGTCCGCTCGGCCGCCGTGTTCCAATCGGTCTTCACGGCAGTCTCGGACGACCGGGAAGCGATCAAGATCGCCGTGGCACAAGAAGTGGCCGGAGCGGATCAACTCCAGCAGATTCGTGAGCGTGCCCAGGCCAACCTGACCGACCGCCAGCGGGAGATACTGAACTACGTCGGGATGTTCCGGGAAAACGCCATAATGGACGAACTCATCGCTGCCTTGGGCAACGTGGGTGTGCCACTCGAACGATGGGTCAGTGAGATCATGTCGAAGCCGGACGAGCTTGTCCGCTTCTCCGAGGAAATCCCGTTCATCGACGTGCTCGTGCGGCTGATCCTGTTGCACGGCCGCAACACGAGCCGGGTGTACGGCAAGAACGACGTTCGCGATCTCGTGTGGCTGGCCGTCGCCCTCCCGTACAGCAACGTCATCGCCGGTGAAACGTACTGGACGACTCTCGCCGCTCAGCTCGGGGCGAAGTACTCCACGACCTTGGTCAACCAACCTGAAGCTCTACCGGACTCGCTTGCGGCAGCAGGCTGTTGACGCCTGATTGGAACGGGTGGTGGGCGCTCGGCCGTTAGCGTAGGGTGCTTTTGAGCTTGTTGTTATGGTTAATCGATATCTGGATCACGAACAAGTGCCCGCCGCAAACCGATGCCCCATCCCCGAACTCCGGCGAGAAAAAGTTCAATAGCTGTCCCGCCTCCCCCGCGTTCTGGTGAACGCAACTACGGGGCGGAATCCTCCAACACCAACCCGCTAGTGTGGATGGTGTACGGGACAACCTCCTCCAGGCACGCGCTGCCGCGATGCTTGGCCACGTACAAGGCTCGGCCCATTTTGCCATCGGTGCGGGTCTTCCCCATCAGGATGATCGTGTTGGCATTGCTCAGCACGTCGCCGCTCTCGATCGGGCGTTCGATGAGGGCATCCAGCATGGTTTCGTGAGTGGTACACAATAACAGGCAGCCGACATCGGCGTGGTTGTAGGCATGCTTGGCGACGACATCGGCGTTCTCGCGGTACTGCGCCCGGAACAGATCGCGGGCCACCCACTCGGCCTCCTTGCGGAGAATCTGCTGGTAGATGTACTCGAATCGCTCGAACTGAAACGAGTCGCTGGCCCGGTCGGTCGGCTCCATCCCGTCGATCACACAGCGACGCACGCCATGCACGAAGTTGCCATAGAAGAACGCGATCGTCTGTTCCAGCTTGCGGTTCAACTCGGCCTTCCACTCGATCTTCTGGTCATCGTCGAGGTCGGACATCGTGACCCGCTTTCCGGTCTGGCGAAAGACGTGCAATGAGTCGCGGCGGGCCTTGGATCGGTCCCAGATCTCTTGGAACAGCAGCGGGATGTCCGGCGACGCCTCGGTGATCGTCCAGTCTTGCATTCGCTTGGCGTAGTCGGCATGGCTCTGCGAATCGCCGCGCGAAGTCATGTCGAAGAAGAACCCGCGCTCCCCCTCCTGCTTCCGACCTGCATCGGCAAAGTGAATCCCCAGCTGGGTCTTGCCAATCCCCGTCGCTCCCAGGACCACGGTCAACGTCCCTGGCAGCACCCCCCCTCCGAGCAGTTCGTCCAGGCGGGGGAGTCCAGTCGAGAGGCGATGTGCAGGCATGGCGATTTTCGGCGGGCAGAATGGCAGAACCAGGGCAAGGCGTCTTCCCTGCGGGACGAGTGACAATAGTGACTGTCGGGATTGAATTCGACTGTCGCTGGAGTGGCTGTCTCGACTCCTCCCGGTCTTCCGCGAGAGCCTCTGATCACGGGGCAGATTGGTGTGTGCGTCAGAAACGCTGGCCGTGGTTCGCTCCGGTGCCTCACCCCCGCGATCGACGTGTCTTTCACCGTGAGCCTGTCGCGGAGGAGCGTTTAGCGGCGACGCGAAGTCTTCGAAGCGGAGCCTGTGGCCCGCCTCCGACGCCTTCACAGGCGAGCCGGGCGGCGTCAGCCCCCGGACTGGCGCGTCGGGCGGCAGAGTCCGGAGGCTGACGCCATCCGGCTCGCCTGATCGGCTCGCTGGGGTGCCACCGATTCCGCGATTCCCTCTCATCTCCATCCCCGCAGCATCCGTCCGTTTCATCAGGCCAGGCGCGGCGCGTGGCCTGTTGTAGCGGTCCTCACGATTCGGTGAGTCTTACCGCCTGGCCGGTGGGGAGTTCTGACAAGACCTGCCATCTCCAGTGGGTGGAGCGGGTGTTTCTTTTTGACAGCAGAGGGCCATGACCTATTGTTGAGAGATGGCATCCTCGGGGCAGGGGCAGACATGGCGTTTGCTCTGGAGGCGGCGACATTCAGGAGATGGTTCGATGGAATCCGTTCTCACACGGGGGGCTTTGCATGTGGCGACGCACCCCATGAACTCTTCGCAAAACTTCATCGGCTTGTTGGGGCTGTGTGAGATTGGAAACGATCCCGATGCCGAGGTGCGGCTGTCGTTACTGGGGCGGATGCTGTCGGCGATTCGGTTTCGCGACGACTCGATCTTCTTTCATTCCCGTCGAGTGGCCATCATCTCCGTGGGGATTGCCCAGCGGTTGGGCTGGTCCGCCGAGGAGGTTCAGCACCTGGAGATTGCCTCGCTGCTGCACGACTTTGGGAAGGTGGGCGTGCCTGACCATATCCTGCAAAAGCCGGGGAAGCTGAATGCGGACGAGCGGGAGCTGATCCGGACAGCTCATGACGTGGCGGAGATCTTGTTTCAGGCCAGCCAGTTTTCGGTGACCACGCTCGATATCTTTCGGGATACTCAGTCTCTGAGCGGAGACGGGGGCGGCCTGCTCGGTCGCCATTTGGGGGCCCGGATTCTGACGGTGGCGGATGCTTTCGACTCGCTCACGCATGACCAGGCCCATCGCCGGGCACTCACACGCGAGGAGGCTCTGCAACACCTGCAAAATTCCGAGGGGGCGAAGTTTGACCGCAACGTCGTGGCCGCGTTGCAGCGCTGGCTCTCCTCCGAGGAAGTCCAGCAGCTCGACCAGGCCTCGGAAGTCGAGCAGGCACTCCGCAAGAATCATCACATCGACGCCGATGCCGTGCAGCAGGCCAGCCGTTTGTGCCATCTGTTCTCGCACCTCATCCTGTTGGAGAGCCTGTACGACGCTTATTACCTGATGGATGCCCAGCAGCGGATCGTGATCTGGAGTCGTGGGGCCGAGAAGATGTTCGGCCAGAAGCGGTCGGATGTCCTGGGCACAGCGTGGTCTCGCAGCATCGTGGATTACTCGGTGAAGGGGATGAACAACAGCGTCATGGAGGTGGCGATCGAACGCCTGCGGTCTTTCATGGCCACGGCCAAGGTCAAGACCAAGCAGGGGGAACTCGAGGCCGAAGTCCAGGCCATCCCGTTCTGGGATGAGCGGTCAGTATTCCGAGGAGCCTGCGAGATCATCCACCGCCAGAACTCCAGCCGCCGAGGCACCGAGCGCTACCAGGAACTGCAGATGGCCGCCACGCGCGATCCCCTCACGGGATTGGCCAACCGCTCAGAACTGGAGAGCCGTCTGGCGAAGATCCATGAGGAATCGCAGGCTCCCGGGGCCACCTCCTTCAGCGCGATCTTCCTCGACATCGACCACTTCAAGAGCATCAACGACGAGAACAGCCATCAGGTCGGGGACCAGGTGCTGGTCGATGTCGCGCATCTGATTGAAGACAATCTCTATTCCGGGGAACTCGTCGCCCGTTATGGAGGCGAAGAGTTCGTGGTCATCTGCCCGGAGACCCTGCTGCCGGACGCCGTGCAGCGGGCCGATCGTCTGCGGCGGAGCGTCCACTCCGCCACTCCCGGTGGGCTGAAGATCACCGCGTCCTTCGGTGTGGCTCAGTTCGAGGAGGACGATACCGTGGACAGCGTGCTGCGCCGGGCAGACGCCGCGATGTTTGATGCCAAGCGGACGGGACGAAACCGGACCTGCTCTCGGACCTGGCAGGATGGTTCCCAGGAGGTCGCGGTCGAGTCGGAACGTCTGGCCGTCGCCAATCCGTACGTGATGCAAGCGTCGTTCCAGACGACCGTCGCCGCCAATATGATCGCCCAAAAGCTGGCCGGGTTTGTGGATGCCAATCGAGCCAAAGTGGCGGACGTGAAGCCTGATGGATTTCAGATGACCATTGGAGAAACCACGCTGTTTGGCGGGTGGGGATCGGCTCTGGAAAAGCAGCCGGTCCATCTCGTCGTGGAAATCGGGTC
>JAYTFV010000197.1:0-2701 GCA_043734065.1 Planctomycetota bacterium | reverse complement strand
CGGGGTGTGGTCTGAGCGCATCGCCCTGGCACGGGGGACTCACGTCCGCCCGCTCGCTGTCGCACGAGCGTCGAGAGCGCGTCGCATGGGCGGGGGCGGTGGCTGCCCAGGTGGGATCGCTTTGGCAGGTCACGCACAACGGAGACGGGCAGGATTGCCCATCCTACGGCATGCACGCTCCGCTGCGGGGACTCCGCGTCGCGGCTCAACGGGCCGCATCTCCCGGAACGCTCCCCGAGGAGTTCGTAGCCTGGACCCCCAGGTCCGGGAGTGTCTGGCCGACAAGTCGTGTTCGCCAAAGAGTTCGTCCTGCGGCAGATTTTGTCCGGACCTGGGGGTCCAGACTACAGGCAGTCATGCCGCCTTCCGCTGAATGTGCGGCACCCACTCTTCGAGTACGCAAAGTGCGTCTCGCACTCAGGCACCGTGCCACCATAAAACTCCTCTTGAGTCACCGGCAAAAACTGCCATATACTCCGCGCGCTGGTCGGGGGGCTCCTGGCTGGGGCCTCATGGGTGAGGGTCCAGCCAAGGAATCACACAGCCAGTCGTCTTCGGCGGTGAGGGTGTCAGCGGATGGCACATCACGGACTTGGACGGGGCGATCAGAACGGAATCGATGCTGAGAACGGACAGCTGAGGAGGCTGGCGGACTCGCACTTCAGGGAGGGAAACATGTTGAAATTTGTGTTGTGTTCGATGATGGCCTGGGCACTGGTGGTCGCGGGCACCACGGTGGTCGCGGAAGAACATCTGGACCCGCAATTGCCAGCTTATCGTCCGGTGGACAAGCTGGAAGGCAAGATTGTGCTGGTCGGTTCCGACACGATGTCGCAGGTCGCGGCGGCGTGGAAGGATCGGTTCCGTCAGTTCTACCCGAAGGTCGAGATCACGATCACAGTGAAGGGAGCGGCGAATGCCATGCCCGCTGTGATTGCTGGCGAAGCGAACATCGGGATGCTGAGCTACGAAGCGACGCCGGAAGAGATCGCCGCCTTCACCAAGGCGAAGGGTTACGCCCCGAAGCTGGTCGTGCCGACGCTGGAGCGGCTGGGGGTCTTCGTGCATGAATCCAATCCGATCGAGAGCCTGACCCTGGCCCAGGTCGATGCGATCTTCTCGAAGAGCCTCAAGCGGGGCGAAGCGAAAGAGATCACCACCTGGGGAGCGGCGGGCGTGAGTGGCGCTCTGGCGGCCCAGCCGATCTCCCTGAAGGGGCGTTCGGCGACAACTGGTTCGCAGGTGTTCTTCCAGACGCTGGTGCTCCACGGTGGCGAATTCCGTGCGGGAATGACCCAGGAGGAAGACAACCTGGCTCTGGTGAAGGCCATTCAGGCCGATCCGAACGCGATCGGGTTCGCGGGCGAGATGTACCAGATTTCGAAGATCAAGGCCGTGGCGATCTCCTCGAAGACGGGCGAAGCACCCTATGCCCTCGATTCGGTGGGCGATGAACACGGAAGCTACCCGCTTGTCCGTCCACTGCAGTTCGTCATCGATCACGCCCCCGACAAGGAGCTCCCCGCAGCCGAACGCGAGTTCCTGAAGTATGTGTTTAGCCACTCGGGGCAGGAAGACGTGGTGAAGGCGGGCTTCCATCCGATCTCGGCGGCTCCCGCCAAGACGGCACTCAGTGCGGTCGGTTTGAACACGCTCAACTGACCTCTCTTTATCCTCGCTGTCTGTGATTGGAAGGCGGATTGTTCTCAATCAAGGCTGATTGGGACCGCCGTGAATCGCTCGCTCTCATACACACATTCCTGGAAGGAGTCCTCCCATGACGCGGAGCTTTTTGAAAGGGCTGACGATCGCAGCCTGTCTGACCCTGCTGGCTCAACCCGCCTGGTCCATCGATCCCAACAAGACCAACATGCCTGGTCGCACGTCGACCATCCCGACCTCCAATGATCCGGCTCCGCGCCTGGTGCAGCCGGGTGGCTTCAACGCCGTGGCCACGCAAGTCACCTCGAACCAGGTGCGAGATCGCCTGGGCCAGGTGATGGTGCCGGACCCCAATCGCTTCGATTACAATCCGGCCCGCCCGTCGATCGTGGACACGATGCGTCCCTCGACCAAGATCAAGTCGACTCTGCAAATCAATCCTGGAGTCCAGCCGCAACTTCAACCACTGCCTCAACCGTCTCAGCAGCAGCCGCGCTGGAAGATCGGGGTCTACTCGAAGGACACGAGTACCGGCGTGCAGATCGTGCAGGTCGTCCAGAACGGGGCGGCCATGCGCGCGGGTCTGGAGAAGGACGACATCATCCTCTCGGTCAATGGATTCCAGGTCGGCTACGTGAATGGCACCATGTACGACTGCGGCACCGAGTTCGAACGGCTGGCCGACAAGAACGGCTGGGTCAGCATGCTCGTGTACGACAACCGCACCCGCTCTCTGTCCAATCTGCCGGTCCAGCTCGACTCCCGCTTGATGAAGCTGGGTGGGACGATGACCTGGCGCGATGCGGTCTCTCTGCCTGCGGGTTCGACGGCGGTGGTCGAGATGCGGGAGCGGACGCTCCAGAATGCTCCGACCACGATCGTGGCCCGGACGACCGTCGACCAGATTCGCCAGAACTCGATCCCCTTTGAGATCGAGTACGACCCGGCTCTGATCGATCCCAACCGGACCTACATCCTGTCGGCCTATGTGGTCTCGGGAACGAACCAGACGCTGTTCCAGTCGAGCCCGACGGCGAAC
>JAYTFV010000196.1:0-4630 GCA_043734065.1 Planctomycetota bacterium | reverse complement strand
GCAGGACCGACTCGCGGGCGTAGATCTCGCGCATCTTGCCGTACGGTCCGGGACCGGCGTCGGCGAGCCACTGCTTCGCCTGGGCCAGTTGCTCGGCATTCGGCTTGCGGACTCCGAGTTCGATCTCGGTTTGTGCGGCCTGCAGCGGCACCCAGTCGTGGTACTCGATGTCCTTGTATGCTGCGAATGCCGCCTCCGCCACGCTGCCCGCGACGACCTTGATCTGCTCACCCGGCTCCCGCTTCGGCACGCCGTCGGAGCCGAAGTTGATGTTGTTGATGTTCCCGCTGGTGCCGTTGGACATGATCCCCACGAATGGCGGATCGAGGGCGGTCGCTTCGAGCTTGATTGCCATCTGGCTGGCGAACTCGGCGAAGTAGTCCGCCGAGAGGGGCTCGATGCCGCCGACATAGTGCAGCGAATAGTTCGCGAACACACACAGCGGTCGGCCCTCGATCGAGCGCACCGAGATCATCCACACTTCCGGATCGGTTGGGCCGGAGGTTTCCTGCGTCACGCTCTTGTCGAACCCGGGGTTCATGCGGACCTTGTCGGTCGTCCCCTCGAACGGGTCGGTGTTCACCACGCCGTCCCTCGTGAACCAGCGGCGGTTGAACACCTGATGCGGTTCACTGCCGACACCCCAGCCGATCTGCGCGGGCTCCCGCTGCGTCCAGGCCCGCTCGACTCCCTCGGCGATTTTCCGGGCCAGGAAGCGTTTGTACTCCTCCTCCGGCTCGCTCTGAAACACCCCGCTCAGCGTGACCGCCGTGTGCGTATGCGTGGCCGATATCAGCATGCGTTCGGCGGGGATGCCGGTCTTCTCGCTGGCCAGGGACTTCGCCTCGTCACACAGATCGCGAGGCACCATGCAGGCATCGACGACAACCAACACGAGTGCCTCCTCTCCGTCATCGAGGACCAGACATCGCGCATGCAGCGGGTCGAGGGCCTTCGTCGCCTTCCGATCGCCCATGCCGCCATTGACCGAGACCGGCCACTTCTCGGGCGTGATGTCCTGCGCCACCGCTCCCGCACGGAAGACGTTGTCCTCCGCATTCGCACCCTGGGCGAGCAACTGAACTCCCAGCAGTATGGCAACGCTCGTGAGACCCAGACGCATGACAACCTCCCCGGAAAGAGAACCGATCAGCGTCCGAGAATACGTTGCGAGGTGTAGGGGTTCAATCGAGGGGAGGGAACGTTGAGGGTTGAGGGTTGAGGGTTGAGGGTTGAGGGTTGAGGGTTTATGGTTTATGGTTGATGGCCAGAGGGGAGGGCGGGCGACCTCTGCTTCGAACGCTCGGCGTTCTGCCCCTCGACGATCAACGCTCAACGCTCCCCCATGGAAATCACCGTCAAACTATTTGCTCGCGCAAAAGACCTCGCGGGGACGGGCTCGCTCACCTTGACGGTTCCCGAGACGTGTACTGTAGGGCAAGCCAAAGCGGCCCTTGCCACATACTGCCCACAGCTTCAGAAGCTGATGCCGATCATGCTGACGGCCGTCGACGGAAATTACGCGACGGATGCGACGCCACTCACCGCAGCGTGCGAACTGGCCTGCTTCCCGCCCGTCAGCGGGGGGTGAGGGGGGTAGAAGCCATCAGCCAATAGCGATGAGCCGTCAGCCTCTGGCGGACCCCCACCTCAATCCATAAATATCCGCTTCCACCCCGGGAAGATGCAGTCCAACAACTCGCGGCCCTCGTCGGTCGCCACGAACGTCGCGATCCCGTCTTCGGTCCGCACCAGCTCGGCGATCGCCACCGTGTCGCCCTCTTCGGTGTACAACCAACTCGGCTTTGTAAACCAAGTCACGATGTCGTTGAGGTCTTTGCGGGCAGTCGGCAGGTGGCACTGCCCCTCGATGAAGAGTTGGTAGCCGTACTCTTCGAGCTTGGCCCAAGGCAGCGTCCCATCCGTGCCCTTCCAATAAGGGAGCAGGATCGACTCCTTGTCCGGACTCACATTCGGATTGTGCAGCATGTCGATCGCATTCCACGGGCAGATCGTCAGCGTGTACAGGTCCGAACTATCCGTCGGCGAGCGGTAGCACATCTGGCAGCCGATGCACCGCGAGGTGTCGATCTGGTGGTAGCTCTGGCCGGGGATGCTGCTGGGCACTTCGTAGATGCAGTCGACGGGGCAGACCGTCGCACAGGACTGGCAACTGGTGCAGGAGTCCTTATTGATCACATTGATGTAGCGAGTTTCCTTCTTCCGGTCGTCCTTGCGGGTCTGGAAGTACTCGGTGACAGAGATCGTCATGGCAGGGAGAACTCGTTCGCGGGCCAGCTTCGAACAGGCAAGCCAGACGCGATGTGCGTCCGCTCTCCGCAGGATAACGCCCGCAACTCGCGCCAGCCAGCAGAGATACTGCGGGAGGGCGGCACTTTCTCAGTGGCGAGAGACGAACTCACGCAGATCCAGTACGTCGTGTACAGGTCACCGCATTGTCCTACGGGAGGGGAGGCAGCTTGGGAAACGGCACGACGGGGAGTGGTTCTGACTCCGGCGGTGGAGGCGGGACCGGGAAACGCTTGACCTCCCACGGGAGGCAGATGGCGGTCAGGGTCGGGGTTTCGGTCGGGGTTTCGGGCGTCCCCTCCGGATCGTTGCGGCGGTTGGGGAAGCGGTGTTGATATCCGTAATGGACCTTGAGCTCAATCGGTTGATACGCCCGCTTGGATTTGAGGGCCGTGACCAAGCCTAAAAATGTCTTGATCTCCTCCCCGTCCACGCTCAGAATCGTATCACCCTGCTGAATGCCAGCGATCTCGGCGGGGCTGCCGGGAAGGACATGCCTCACATAGCACCCCTGTCCATCCTCAAATGGGGAACCCTCGACCCCGAGAAACACCTCCGCACGCACCGTGATGACCAGGTGGGGAAACCCGACATGCATTTGCTGTCTGGCGGATGGCGTGATCCCATTCGTCTCGATCACATAGAGGTTCAGATAATCCAGATGCGACAACCGCTGAATGTGCCACAGGTCTGCCTCAGTCCCCTTCCAACTGCGAGGCAGAATGATGTGCAAGATGCTTTGCGGGAGGGGACTCGGGAGCGGTAGCCCCTGTAGGGCCAGGAGCTCGATCTTGTCCAGGTCATCCTCGGTCTCGATCACCGCGTTCAGTCGCAGCAGTGCCCGGATGGCCCGTTCCTGTCGCAACCGATGATGCGCGAACAACAGGTGTTCCACCGATGGTTGGTAGGGCCCCCAACTCAATCGTAAGGTCTCCAGTTGCCGTTCCAGGATGTCCGACTGCGGCTCGGGGGTCTGCAACCAGATCTGCTCCAGGATCGACAGAATCCGCTGCCCCGCCTCGGGTGATGTCTTGCTCAGCATCGTCAGCAGCGGCTCGAATACAGGGGGGCCGAGGGCGATCAGTCGCTGCTCGGCAGCTTGTCGGTGCGTGAATTCCGTGGAGGAGAGATCGGACACCGCCTGCTGCACAGCGGCGGGGATCACAACTGCGGCAGGCTCTGCGGCGATCAGAGGTGCAGCGCCCGTACTCGACAGAGACAGCGCGCACAACAGCACTCCGATGCAGCGCAGCGGTATGGCTCGCTTCGATGTGTGGGTGGGTGAGGGCAGGGGGTGTTCCTTCCACGTGCGCTCGGCACGATTGTTGGCCTCAGGGGAAAAGCGTCCCTACTTCTTCTCTTCCGCGGGCTTGGCCGGTTCCGCGGGCGTGACCGGTTCTGCCGGTTTATTCTCCAACCCCGCGATCACCTCCAACTCCGGCATCGCGACTTTAAGAGCGGCCACGCCCTCCGGTGTCACCTTGGACTCAAACACGAACAGCCGCTTGAGCTTCTTCAGCCCATGCAAATGCACCAGCCCGGCATCGGTCACCGAGGTTCCGTACAGGTTCAGGTAGACCAGGTTCTCCAGCCCTTTGAGTTGCTCCAGCCCCGCATCGCCGATGGCTGTCTTCTCCAGATGCAACCGTTCGACGGTCTTCATGTCGCGGATGGCTGCCAGACCCGCATCGGTAATCTTCGTGCGCGCCAGGTTGAGCCAGACCACATTCGTCAGCTTGGCCACCTGGGGCAGGGCGGCATCGGTCACGTCCTTGTCCGCCAGATGCAGCGTCACATCCAGACGTGGGTCGTTCTGGGCAATCGCCATCACATTGCCGCCCAGGGCCTTGATCGCGGCGACCGCTTCGGGATTCGGCGGCGGGGCGTCTTCGGCTTGAACCGCGTGGACGGCCAACAACACGATCAACACCGTTCGCAACAGTGGCATGGCATTCTCTCCCATGATGCGGGTCACGCGACACTGGCCCCCTGTCTCCGGGCCGGAACCTGTGAGGAAAGTATAGCAGGTCGCTCGGTGGACAAGGGAAGAGCAATGAACGGAGTCGGGAGTGGGGAGCCGGGAGTCGGGAGCCAGAGGAGCTTGAGCCAGATAATTTCCCCCCTCACTTGCGGCTCCGCAGGAGCGTCGCCCTCCTGCCACGCCACCCGCCAGAATACCGGGAGGGCGACCTCGACCGGGTAGGACGGCCTTTCCAGGCCGTCTTAGAGCACTTTCACAGTTCCTCTTCAGTCCGACTTCCATCATCCGTACCCACAGCTCTTGAAGAAGTTCAAGCAGTGTTCCGCCGAAGTCTCGTCG
>JAYTFV010000195.1:0-1738 GCA_043734065.1 Planctomycetota bacterium | reverse complement strand
TCCTGCCGTAAAGCATACTCCCTATCCTCAGCGAGGAGACGACCGTCTTCTTTTCTTCGGTCAATTTCCGCCCCCAGCCCCTATTACAGTACACTTCTTGTGGTGGGGGGTCAAGAACCTCGCCCCGAGATCGACATAAATCGGGCAACTGGAAGAACTGGAAGAGTCGAATCATTTCCCGACAAACTCCCCAAACCCACCCGCAGGGAACGACGTCGACTGTTCGAGTTCAGGCTCGAGCCTGTCTTGGGCCGAGCAGTGCCTGATCGCCGAACGCGGGCGAAGCAACCTCAAGGCTGAACTCCTACAGTCGAATGGCACATTCCCCAGGGAGACAGCCAGATTCTGCCTGGGGACTCGTCAGATCCCATCCACAATGACCCCTGGGCATCACCCCATTCACGTTCGCAGACTGTTCACGGACAAGATGTCTGGTGTAACACTCGCAGCATGATTCCCTCCGCAGTGCCCTCCCTTGAGGTTTGTATGTCGTCGCCCCCGAACACCATGACTTGGATCGGTGATGACCTCACCGGGTGGCTGCGTCTGATTGACCAAACCCGGCTGCCGATCGAGTTGATCGAGATCGACTGCCGGACCGTGGATCAAGTCTGGCACGCCATTAAGCAACTCTGCGTGCGCGGGGCTCCGGCGATCGGAGTCTCGGCAGCGTATGGGGTCGTGATGGGCATGCAGTCGACGGTGAATGCTTCGCCCCATGAGTACCTCTTCACGCTGCGGGTCGTGCGGGACGACCTCGCGAGCAGTCGGCCGACGGCTGTGAATCTCTTCTGGGCGCTCGACCGCATGCAGCGCGTCGGTCGGTCGCTGGCTGACCGGTCGGGAGACGAGCGGGTCGAACTTCTGCTGGCGGAGGCTCGTCTGATCGAGGCCGAAGACCGCGCGATGTGTACCGCCATCGGGAGGGTCGGGGCGGAGTACCTCCCCGAGACGTGCGGCGTGCTGACCCACTGCAACGCGGGCGGTCTGGCCACAGCCGGGGACGGCACCGCGCTGGCTGTGATCTTCGCGGCTCATGCCCAGGGGAAGCGTTTGCAAGTCTATGCCGATGAGACCCGCCCGCTGTTGCAAGGAGCCCGCCTGACCAGTTGGGAACTGATGCAGCGCGGGGTCCCCGTGACCCTCATCTGTGACAGCATGGCGGGCTGGGTGATGCACGAGGGACGCGTGCAAGCGGTCATCGTCGGAGCGGACCGCATCGCAGCCAACGGAGATGCAGCCAACAAGATCGGCACCTACTCCGTGGCTCATCTGGCCGCAGCTCACGGCATCCCGTTCTATGTGGCCGCTCCGAGCAGCACGTTTGACCTGACCCTGGCCGATGGGACCGGCATCCCGATCGAGGAGCGAGCCAGTACTGAAGTCACGCACGGCTTCGGAAAGCAGACCGCCCCCACCGGGGTCGCGGTCTACAACCCCGCCTTCGATGTGACCCCCGCGCACCTGATCCGGGCGATCTTCACGGAGAAGGGAGCCATTGAACCGGTCAATGCGAACACGGTCCGCGAGGTTCTTTCGCGGTAGTGCCGCCGTAGAACGGAATTCATTCCGTTCTCAATCTCCGCCTCAGGCGAGCCGGGCGGCGTCAGCCCAATGGCACTTACTTTAGCAACCCGACGCGTGACGGCCTGTTGTTTTAATCGTCCACTTCTTACCATTCCGCCCGGCCTGGATTGGCGGCACCGGCGGGGGAGGCGGGGAGGATGGAGTATTGGGC
>JAYTFV010000194.1:0-4957 GCA_043734065.1 Planctomycetota bacterium | reverse complement strand
TTGTCTCGCCGAGATGTTCGGGGCCAACACTGGCCATGGGGCTCTCCGGGAGTGAGGGACACTACGAACATAGCCCCTGTTCGCGAGGGCGGTGCCGATTGATCCATAGAACAACGTTGCCGCCCCGCAACGTCGCGGCAACAAATCCGTACAAACGGCACAATCCCTTGTGAGTACATCCGAAACGGAGGCGGAGATTCACCACGGAGACCCGGAAGCTGGGAGCCACGCAGCTCTCGGATGACTTTTTCCACTTTGCCAGACGACAAGGCAGATTTAACAGGATTTACAGGATTTACAGGATTTACAGGATGCCGATTCGCGATACCCAGAGATGGAAGCCATCCTGTGGATCCTGTTTATCCTGTCAAAACTTCAGATCCGTACGGCAGAATTTCAATTTCGAACCTCTGGAGTTCTCCGTGCCGCCGTGACTCCGTGGTGAGTTTCTGACAGCTGCCTATTTTTGTGATGCACACATAATCCCTTCGGGGTCAATCGCCTTGGCTGTCCCCTGCCTGTCGGATCGGCTAAATTTCGCAGCTTCCCCACGCTGACGTCGCGGTTTCTGCTGCGACGCCAGCTGAACTCAGAACGCCAGTTGGCGGTGAAGGACGCGCG
This sequence comes from Planctomycetota bacterium, assembly GCA_043734065.1. GTDB lineage: Bacteria > Planctomycetota > Planctomycetia > Planctomycetales > Planctomycetaceae > TH-plancto1. Next base: position 4,336 of record JAYTFV010000194.1, on the reverse strand, counting down.
CATGCCCATGGACCCCTATACCATTTGCCCTTGTGGCAGTGGCAAGAAACTCAAGTTCTGTTGCCAATCGATCTCGGGAGAGATGGAAAAGGTCGAACGGCTGATTGATAACCATCAGCCCCGCATGGCCTTGCAGATTCTGGACAAGCTGGCCAAGACCAACGAGCAGAACCCCTGGGTCATCACGCGACAGGCAGCCTCGCTGCTGTCCGATGATCGTGCGGCGGACGCGAAGACGGTGCTGTTGAAGTTTCTACGGCAGCGCTCGGATCATCCGAGTGCCAACGCTCTGTACGCAATGGCCATGCTCCAGTGCGATGGCCTGCCGGAAGCTCGCAAGGCGATCCGCCGAGCCTTCCGGTTCTCCATCGCTGCCGAGCCCGTCATCGTGGGCGGACTCGCCCAATACCTAGCCGAGTACCACTGGCAGCTCGAACAGTTCATGGCGGCCCGGCAGCACTTGGTGATGGCGCTGCAACTGGGCAATGAGAACTTGCGAGAGGATGTTCTCAACCTTTTGATGGAATTCGACGCCGACCCCAGTGTGCCATTCGTCTTTCGAGGCGGCCAGCCGATCCCCGAGTACACTCCGCCGGAAGCGGCTGCCGAACGGGTCCACAAGGCCCAGCGGCTGGCATCGGTCGGCTGCTGGGGCGATGCCGCGGCTCAACTCACCGAGGTCGCCGAGCAAGTGGACACCGGCTCCCCAGCACTGTGGAAGTTGATCGGTCTGTACCGGGCGTGGGATGGGGAGGAAGCCGCAGCGGCTCTGGCCCTGCACAAGTCCGCCGAACTCCAAGCGGAAGACTTTGATTCCGCCGTCGAGACGGAAGCCCTGGCTCAGGAACTGGACCGGAACGTCCCGGACCATTGCACTCCTCTGCGGACAACGCTGTTTGACACGGACGCCGTCTCGCGGTTGCTTTCCAAACTGGATGAGTCCCCCCTGCTCATCAAGCTTCCCGCACAGCCACCGAAAGAGAACCAGGACCAGCCGTTGGCCGGGGCCTACGCGGTGATGGACCGAATTCCGGGAGAATTCAAGTCGGAGGTTCAGCTGGCTGACCTGTCCCGGATCATCGGGCGGATCACGGTACTCGACTCGAACCCGGAGCAGGCCCTGCCGCCTCGGGCGTTGGTCACGGCCCTGGAGGGCACGAAACTCCAGCAAACGGAAGCGGCCCTGCTGTCCACGGTCGGCGATCTGGTCCGCCGGGCCACCGATTTCCCGCAAGAAGGGCGTTCTGTGGGTGTCGAGCGTCCCGATGACGAGCCGATGACGTTCGATTTCTACATGCCCAAGGCGATCGCAGGGGGCGACCGGCGGCGCTTGCGCAGGACATTTCTCGACAACTGCTGGGGGGAGGGATGGAAGACTCATCCGCTGCGGGCTCTGGATGGAAAGTCTCCTCAACAAGCGGGGGCCGATCCAGCGACGAAGGTGAAACTGGCGGCGGCGCTGGATTGCCTGGAGGCGATCGCCGACGACATGCACTCGCTGGCCCCGATCGACGAGATTCGCAAAGAATTCGGCCTGCCCGCTCCGACTCCCATCACCATCCAGGACGAGAACCATTTGCAGTCCTTGAGCCTATCACAACTGCGGTACGTCGACTGGGCAGCGTTGACCGATGAACAATTCCGGATGGTGGTTCAGCGGGCTTCGATGGCCCGCATGTGTCGGTTGACCTACAAGCTCCTCAAGACGTGGGTCGAGGACCGGGACAGGTCGTTCAGGAGCAATGACGAACGCCTGATGATCCTCGCCAGCCTGGCCGATCTGACCGCGCGCGGGCTGCACGATGAAGAGGCTCTCGCCTGGAACGCCAAGGCCCGCCAGATCGTCGACACGCTGCCGAATGCGTTCGAAAAAGTCGTCGAGTGGAAGCTGCGAGAACTCCAACTGCATCTTGGTGACAAGGACAAAGTCAACAGCCTCTTCCGCGAGCTGTGGGATGTCTACGGGGCCAAGATGCCGCGTCTGCGGGAGATCCTCGTCGGCATCGTCGACGAATTGGGAATCGAGCGTCCGCGCGAGCCATCGATCGTGACCGCTGCCGCGAACATCTCCGGCCTCTGGTCGCCGGACGCCCCGGCGAACGCTCCGGCGGGCCAGAAGTTGTGGTTGCCGGAAAACGGCTGATCGCGCTGACGCTGGATGCTTGAGACATGAGAAAAGTCCAGGGGTTGCAATCCCTGGGCTTTCTTTCGGCTTGAGCGCAGACAACTTGACGGCTCACCACGATGGCTGATGGCCAGAGGGAGACTCGCTCTCTGGCCCCCGACTCCCGACTCCCGTCTGGCTGACCGCTCTCACTACTTCGCCACCCCCATCGCGCGCGTCTCGCGCATCACGACCACTTTGACTTCACCGGGATAGGTGAGTTGATCTTCGATCGACTGGGCAATGTCACGGGCCATTTTGGCGGCTTCGCGGTCGTTGATCGACTTCGGGTCGACGATCACGCGGACCTCGCGACCCGCTTGCACAGCGTAGACCTGGTCGACGCCGGGGAAGCCGTAGGCGATCGCCTCGAGGTCTTCCAGGCGTCGAATGTAACGGTCGAGCGACTCCCGCCGCGCCCCCGGACGCGCTGCCGAACAGGCATCGGCGGCTGCGGTGAGGACGGTGTAAATGTACTCGGGGCGGATGTCATCGTGGTGGCCGAGAGCCGCATGGACCACCTCCGGGCCTTCGCCGTACCGCTTGAGGAGTTCGGCCCCGATCGCCGGATGGCCCCCTTCCATCTCGTGATCCGCCGCCTTCCCAATGTCGTGCAGGAACCCGCAACGCCGCGCGAGCGTCCCATCCAGCCCCAGTTGCTCCGCCATCATCCCCGTCAGGTAGGCCACCTCGATCGAGTGCCGCAGCACGTTCTGGCTGTAGCTCACGCGGAAAGAGAGACGGCCCATCAGTTGGATCAGCTTCTCATGGAGGTTCGGCACGCCCGCCTCTTCGGCCCCGGCCCGGCCCAGCTTGATGATGGTCTTGTCCATCTCCTTCTGAGTCTCGCGGACGATCTCCTCGATCTTTTGCGGATGGATGCGGCCGTCCTGGATCAGCTTGTTGAGTGACTGCCGGGCGACTTCGCGGCGGACGGCATCGAAGGCTGTGACGACGATGACTCCGGGAGTATCGTCGACGATCACATCCACGCCGGTCGCCTGCTCAAAGGCCCGGATGTTGCGACCCTCGCGTCCGATAATGCGGCCCTTAACATCATCGCTGGGGATGTCGATGGTCGAGACAGTCGTCTCGGCGGTATGCGTCGAGGCATACCGCTGGATCGCCATGCCGATGATCTCTCGCGCCATCCGCTCGGAGTTCTCCTTGAGATCCTTCTCCTTCTTGAGGATCTGGCTCCCGGCCTCGGCCCGCAGTTCGTGGCCCAGGCGGGTCATGAGCCGCTCCGACGCCTGCTCCTTGGAGAGGCTGCTGATCTTGTAGAGTTCTTCCTGCTCCTGCTTGAGGAGTTTTTCGAGTTCGCGTTCGTGGGCCTCGGCGTTTTTGGTCTTCTCGGACAGACGATTTTGCGTCGTCTGCAGCATCTTCTCCTTGGCCTTGATCTGGTTGTCGAGTTCATTCAGGCCCGACTCCCGCTTGTCGAGCTTGCGCTCGACATCCCGCAGGTCTTCACGATCCTTGGCCAGTTCCTTGTTTAGCCCCTCCTTGCGTCGCAGTAACTCTTCCTTGATCTCCAGTTCTCCGGTCTTGCGGAGTGTGTCAGCTTCGACCTTGGCTTCGTGAAGCAGTTGTTCCTTGTCGCGGTAGGCCGGTCCCAGCCGCATCCGCTCGAAGAACAGCCCGATCAACAGCCCAACCCCCAATGCCACCCCAGCGGCAATCCACTCCATGCCACACCTCAATTGTGTCAGCGGCAGTCCGCGAGAATTCGTGGTGCGGGGAGTCGCCGACCGAAGAGGGAATGCGGAGTCGACCAGCACGGTGTCGACACGCCATGTGCCCGCGGAATGAGCACAAATCCTGGTCCCAAAACGAGTCTCTCACGAAGTCCTTGAACTGCCGGTTGTTGTTCAAAATCGTCCACTGACCGCCCGTGGCAGCCACGAATCGCCATGTTACCGGCGACTGGAGATACATCAACCCAATGCGGCGATGCAAGTTGCGGCGAGAGCAGGGGCAAGGAATCAGCCTCAGATGGGAGAACTCCCGAAAAAACCAAAACAGAGGGGGGGAGTGACTTGCAGCGAAGAAAGTCTCGGATACATTGTGCCTCCCCCAAGCAACGGCGAGGGGAATGCTCTTTGACAACATGGTTGGTGACCCCGAGAAGTATTTGGGAATCAGCGTTCGTATGATGGATCTCTCAGATTG
>JAYTFV010000193.1:0-8824 GCA_043734065.1 Planctomycetota bacterium | reverse complement strand
GTCGAACTGATATTCCGCACCATAGGCGACGCCTGTCGCGAGCAAGACCGCGGCCAGCCCGAACCCCCACTGCACCATCGTTCTGGGAAACATGATTGTTTACCTCCATCTGGAACCGAACCACTCCATTGTGGGCACTCCTTTGCGGAGTGGTGGGGCTGAGTATTGTGTTCCAGATCCTCCGGAACACGGAGACTGATCGTGATTATAACACGGAGAGTCACGCGCCAATCACAAAGGCTCGCTGTGTGTCCACTTTCTCAATTTCTATCAACGACCGAAAATCTTGCCCCCTACCCCAACCGGCCGAACTGCCGGTCGAGTTCCAGCTTTGACAGCTTCAGCGAAGTCGGCCGTCCATGCGGGCAGTGGTGGTGGTCGTCGCACAGATGACGCTGCTCCAGAAGAGCGGTGATCTCTTCCGGCGAGAGCCGCTGCCCGGCCTTGATGGCGGATTTGCAGGCCATCATGTGCAGCAGGCTGTCGAGCAGATCCCGGCGGGTCAGCTGTTCGTGCTGGGAGTCGATCTTTTCGATCACTGACTTGAGCAGGTCGGTGGGGTCCGCGCGGCGCGAGAGCCGGGGGAGTCCGCTGAGGGCCACCGTGTTCCCGCCGAAGTCCTGGACTAGCAGGCCCAGTTCGGCCAACAGCTCCGTATTATCGAGGGCGATGGCCGCCTCGCGCGGCGTCAGCTCGATCGGGATCGGCACCAACAGCCGCTGGACCTCGACACTGCCGCTGAGAATTCTCCGCCTGAGTTGTTCGTACATGATCCGTTCGTGGAGGGCGTGTTGGTCGATGATGTGGACGCCATCCGGGGTTTCGATGACGAGGTAGCAGTCGTGGACCTGCATCGCCCGCACATCGGAGCCCGCTCCGCTGGTCGGAAGTTCCGCAGCTCGCAGAGTGGCAGCGGAGGTGGGGGTCGGAACTGGGGACGCCAGGATGCGGCTGGCGATTGGCGCGGGTCCGCCGGGGAACGGGCGGAACTGCGTGGTCGGTGCAGGAAGGATGTTCTCGCGCGGGAACGCGGGGGCCGCCGCGCGATCCAGCCACGGGTTCAGCCCGCCGGTGATGTCGGTCGCGGGGAGGTCCAGGTCGGCGTGCGGCTCCTCGGGGAAGGACGGCGACGACTCCGCGCGCAAGGCATAGCTGCTCTCGATCGGCGACGGTCGATCGTCGGACGGCCTCCACTCCGACAGCTGGGTCTGGGCCCAATTCGACAATTCCTCCTCCGCTCTCCACTGTGGAGCCACAGCGGAGGTGGCTTCGTGTTCGTCGAAGCTGAGGTCGTGGACGGGGGCCTGTTCGAGGGAGCTGCCGAGTTGGGCGGGGACGAGGCGGTTGGCATCCAGAACTCCGCCCAGGTCCATGCCCAGGAACTTGGAGCGGATCGACGACAGCACCAGCCGGAACAGGGCGCTGGGGTCGAGGAACCGCACCTCCGACTTGGTCGGATGGACGTTCACATCGACGCTGTCGGGCGGGACTTCCAGGAACAAAAACGCCACCGGTTGCCGCCCCACCATCAACAGCCCGCGATACCCCTCATTCAGGGCATGTTGCAGTGAGCGGTCTTGAATCCAGCGACCGTTGAGGAACAGATACTGGTGCTTGCGGGTCGTTCGCGATTGCTTGGGGTGGCCGACAAAGCCCCACACGCGATTGCCGTCGCGGTGCATCTCGACCGGGATCAGATCCTGGGCCAGCTCAGCTCCATAGAACAACTCCAGACGCTCTTGCAGGTTCTGTGTCGCGGGGAGGTCGTAGACCACGCGGTCGTTGTGCTTGAGGGTCAGGTGCAGGTTCGGGTTCGCCAGCGCGATGCGGGTGAACTGCTCCGAGATGTGGCCGAATTCGGTCGAGGCGTTCTTGAGGAACTTCCGCCGCACCGGCGTCGTATAAAACAGCTCACGGACCTCGATCGATGTGCCGACGGGACAGCCGCAGGGGACCAGCGGCTGGGCGTCGCCGCCGTCGACCGTGAGTTCGGTGCCGATGTCCGAATCCGCCTGTCGCGAGCGAATCCTCAGCCGCGAGATCTCCGCGATCGAGGCCAGAGCCTCGCCGCGAAACCCCAGCGACCGCACATGAAACAGATCGTCCGCACTCCTCAGCTTGCTCGTGGCATGGGCTGCGACGGCGAGGGGGAGGTCATCCGGGTGGATGCCTTCGCCATCGTCGACGATGCGGATCAGGTCGGCCCCGCCGCGCTGGATCTCGACTTCGATGCGGGTCGCCAGGGCGTCGATCGAGTTCTCCAACAGCTCCTTAATCACACTCGCCGGACGTTCAATCACCTCCCCCGCTGCGATCTTATTGATCACGCTGGGGGAGAGTTGTTGAATTCGCGGGGCAGCTTCCGTGAGGACCGACATGGCATCCGTGTCCCGTGTGGGAGATTGGTCTGGGGGCAGTGTACCTCTGGGCCTGCGGCAGGGGGAGGGAGAATCGACTCTCCCCGATTGAGGTTCGCCGGAGTGCGGGCTAGCATGCCACACCATTCTCCATCATCAGGCCCTCCATGACCTCAGCTGTCCCCCAATCCCTGCGTGCGATCCGTGAACAGCGGTTGTTCGAGATCGAATGGCCGAACGCTCCGCAGGTGCGGATCGCGTTTCGCGATCTGAGGCTGTTGTGTCCGTGTGCCGCCTGCGTGGATGAGATGACTGGGGAGCGGATCGTTAATCCCCGCACGGTCCCGAGCGACGTGGCCCCTTCGGCGATGAAATACAGCGGGAACTATGCCCTCAAGATCAGCTGGTCGGACGGGCACGATACAGGGATTTACACGTGGGAGTACCTGTCGAAACTGCCGCTGGAGCAGTTGGAGGGGATCGATGAGTGATGATCGTTGAGGGTTGATCGTTGATCGACAGAGGCTGGTCCGACTTCGTCTTCTCAATCGCGAACCCTCTTTCGATAAACCATCAACCATAAACCATCAACCCTCCCCCCATGTCAAACTTTGCGGCCTGTAACGATTATACCGATTCCGAAGACTGATCCGACGCCGCATCTCATTAAACAGCCTCATCTTCTGGAAATTAGGGCATTCCCAATCAGCGGTCGCTGAATGATTGATTGCTGCGATCGTTACCAGCCGAATTTCTCTACTACGAGGAGTTGTTCCAAGCCTTCAAACAGCTTGGAATCTGGCGGTTCTCTCCAGACGGAGTGGGATCGCCCTCTTCAGACGAATGTGTTCGTGGAGGGGTCGCTGCGGCGGTCCTTCCCCTCGACAAAGACCCAGGGAGGGGGGGCGATGTCTCGAATTCCTTTGACGTTGGCCGGTGCAGCCATTCTATGTGCCGCGTCGCTATTCCAGACAGCTGTGGCTGCGCCGCCATCTGAGGGTCAGGCCGAAGGCCGGGTCTCGATGTCGAGCTATCGACCCCGCAGCTCCGGGGCGGTCCAGACGGTGGCCCATGAGGTGCCAGCGGCTGGTTATCAGGGCGTCACCCAGGGCACGCCCCCGCTGAATCCCAACGGGATCAACGTCGGGCAATACCCCCAACTGAATGCTCCGCTCTATCCGTCGCCGATCCAGGGAGTGCCCCCTTGGACCGGTGGTACGGTCATCACGAACCAGGCGTTCGCCCCGCACGAACTGCTGTACGCTCACCAGTACCACTCGATGTACGGCCCCTTTTACTACAAAGTCAAGGGCTGCTGGGTCTGGACGCCACTGGGCATGCGGCAGCACGAGCAGTGGAAGCTGCAAGGCACGGAAGTGCGGGTCAAGTACCGCACGCACTACAAGCTGTTCTCGGGTTTCTGCCCGCCTTACTGAGTGTCTTCGATAGGAGTGAGCCTGTCGGGCCCACGCGCTGGCTCACCCCCCACCCGACGCAGACGCATTCGATCAACGCATCCGGCATGCCCTCTCCTCCGGGAGGCGGCGCTGACCGACCCGGAGGATGTCCGCATCCGGGTTGGCGTCCCGTTTCGGCCCGCGGAACACCGGCCCACCCGGCCTCCTCAGAGAGTTCTGAGGAGGAATCGATGGGCGGCCTTAGTCTTGAGACTCAGGAAGTTTGAGATGACCATGTTCTCACTCCAGCGGAGCTTCTCTCTGGCATGCGCCGGGTTGCTCGTGACATCCGCCTTCTCCGCCGCAGCTTCTGCGGACGATGTGGAGGCGGTGATCCACCTGAAGGCTCAACCCGCCAAGGTCCAGCTCGTCAATGCCCAATCCGAGGGTGTGGTTCACGTCCGCAGTACCCCCAGGACCGCCGTGATCGTGCGTGGGCAGTCTCCCCAAGAGACGGTTCCCCAGGTGACGGTTCCCCAGGAGACGGTTCGTCCGGTCAACGGGGAATACTTCGAATCGCAGAACTGCCCTCAGCAGAACTGCCCGCAACAGGAGGTCTACTCCGAGGACTGCAACAACGGCTGCCGGGATTATCTCTTCGATCGATTGATGATGCGTGTGTGTTCCAGAGTCGCTCCGGTGGGGTACTGTTTGCAATACAAATTGCAAAACGACTGCCGGGAGACCTGTGCCTGGGCGCGAGGCAAGTTCGGCTACTTCATCCCCAGCGGTAGCTGTGGTCAGGGAACGCCGCCGTTCGGTCACTACTCGATGGTCTATCCGGTCAATCCCCAGCACTTCGATGGACGCGATGGCCAGGTCTACGCCGCGCAAGGCTACGCGGGCCCCGTCGCCATCCCGATCGCTCCGATCGTGAACCACACGTACAACTATGGTTGGGGGATGCCCTCCAGCCGACTGACACCGCTCTCCCACCCCGTCAGCCCCGCTCAGGCTTACGGCTACTCTGGCGTTCCAGGTGTGCCGATGCCGTAGTGGGAATTCCGTCGTGACGGTGTCCCTCGTCTGGATTCCATCCAGAGTGAACGGGTGAGGCCGCTGCTGACAGCCCGATGAACAGTCCCGAGGGAAGCACGGCACGATCGCCGCTCCCCAGACACGCCCAGAACCTGGCTCCGCCAGCCCAGACAGGAAGTCGCAATCATGGTGCGTTCCACGCCGTGGACATTGGCACTCATCGCAGTAGGTGCCTTCACGTGTCTCGCCTCGCTGGCGGGGCCTTCATTCGCCGATGACTCCGAAGGGGTCGTTCGCATCTGCGATCAGGTGACCGGACCAGGCGGCTCCTGCCCCCAGGGCGGTGCCTGTCGCGGCGGTGGCTGCCGTGGTGGTGGTTGCCGCAGCGGCTATTGCAATACCTGTCGGGGCCAGGGATGTCCCCAGTGCAATTATGGCAACTGCAATAACGGCGCGTGTGGCAACGGCTGCTACGCGACGGGTCACGTATGGCAGTTCATCAATTGGTTCCACCCGTTCGGACAGTGCCCGCACTCGCCCGATTACGGCTATGCCCCTCCCGGAAAGGTCCACACCCCGTACCCGCAACAGGTGGCCTACCGCAAGGGCTTTCCGGATGCCTGGACCGGTCAACAGGGGGCTGGGATGGGAATTGGTGGTCCTCGGGCGGTGTCGATCTACATGCCGACCGATACCACCCAGCTCGGTTACTATTACCAAGCCGTCCCGCGCTGGCAGGCGTACCGGGGCATGGTTCCAGGGACTCCCACGCCGTCTCTGTGGCATCAGGATCTGTGCCAGGGACAGGGTTGCCGATACTGTGGCGGGAATGCTGCGGGAGGCTGTCCTCACTGCCACGGGCAAGGTCAGTGTCAGGGACAATCCGGCAACTGCGGACAGACCATCAACAATGGCGTGATCGAAACCCAGCCACAACCGGCTGAGCTGACACCCGCTCCGGCGGTCCAACCCCAGCCGCTGCCCGTCGAGCCAGAAGCGGCACCGGCCACTCCTCCCGCAGCTCCGCTGGAGAAGGCCGAGAACCCAAACCTCCAGCCGATCAACTGAACTGCTGTATCAGGTTCCACAGACTTCACCGGTTCGATTCGAGACCTTCCGTGATGCAGGACGCCCGTGGCCTCGGCCACCGCGTCCTGTATCCATTACCAAGGAGGCACCAGCGACATGGCTCGGGTGATTTCAGAGGTCTCGCTCGCCGCGCAGGCTTTGCAACGCGGCGAACTCGTTGCGTTCGCCACGGAGACGGTGTACGGACTCGGCGGTGTCGCCCTGTGGCCGGAAACCGTGGCCCGCATCTTCGAGGTCAAGGGCCGACCGACGTTCGACCCATTGATCGTGCATGTCCCCGATCTCGCTTCCGTCCGCGCACTGGTGACAGAGTTCCCGCCGCTGGCCCAACAGCTGGCCCGCGAGTTCTGGCCCGGCCCGCTGACGCTGGTGCTGCCCAAGGCCGCGTGCATCCCCGACCTCGTGACCTCCGGACTCCCTTCAGTCGCCGTTCGCATTCCCAGCCATCCGCTCGCACTCCAATTACTGCGCGAGGTCGGGCTCCCCATCGCAGCCCCCAGCGCCAACCTCTTCGGGCGCGTCAGCCCCACGACCGCAGCTCATGTGGCCGATCAACTGGGGAACCGGATCGAGTGGATCCTGGATGGAGGGCCGTGTGAGGTCGGTGTCGAGTCGACGGTGCTGGCGATTCCCGCCTCGGGTCCACCGACACTGCTGCGTCCGGGCGGCATCACGCTGGAACAGATCGAGACGCTCATCGGGACGGTCCTGCTCCCCTCCGGTAATTCGGCCTGCAAAGCAGACACCTCGCCGCGTCCCCAACTGGCCCCCGGTTCACTCCCCCAGCACTACGCCCCCGTGACTCCCGTCTCGATCGGAGACCTCGCCGCGGATCCCCGACCGGGACGATTCGGGGCCCTCGCGTTTGCCTGTTGCCCTCGCCCGGAACGATACGCTGCGGTCGAGATTCTCTCCCCGAGTGGCAATTTGTCCCAGGCGGCTGCGGCACTGTTTGCCGCACTGCGTCGGTTGGATGCCGTGCTACTCGACGGCATCATCGCCGAGCGATTTCCGGACGAGGGACTGGGCCGGGCGATTAACGACCGGCTGCAGAGAGCCGCGTATTGAGGGCGGTTGAGGGTTGAGGGTTGAGGGGGGCCTCGGGAGTCGGGAGCCGGGAGTCGGGAGCCAGAGGGGAAGTCCATACGACTTCTCCCGGCTCCCGGCTCGCGAAGCCCGAGGCCCGCAGCCCGGCTCCTCCCCCTCCCACCTTACGCGACCGGTGGAACAATCCCGACCGGCAGGATGCGACCGGAAGATGACTTCAATCGATCATCGACAGCGAACCCCGATGACGATGAATTGCCAGAACGCAGCAGGGAAGGTGCGCACCGCGACAACGTCTCGGACTGTACACCCGTCTGCGTGAGGCCCGGTGTCTCTCTTGGCGTATGTCCGATGTCAAATCCTCAACTTCCGCTCGGTCATCGCACGGGATACGCCCTGCTGGTCACAGCTCTGCTCGCATTTGCAGTGCCCCTGCTGGTGATGGCCGTCCGGCATCTCCGCCTCGACAACAATGTCGAGACGTGGCTGCCCGCCAATGACTCGGAATCCAAGGTGTTCCACTGGTATCGGAAACACTTCCACGAAGAAGAGCGAATCGTCGTTACCTGGCAGGGCAGTACGCTGGACGACCCGCGCTGCGCTCAGTTGTCCGAGAAGCTGTTGGGGCATGTCGATACCGATGGACTGCGACGGGGGGGCGTGCCCTATGTGGCCTCGGTCGTCTCCGCGCGGGATGTCTTGACTCGCATGGTCGGATATGGAGTGCCCCAGAACGACGCCATCACCCGGATGCAGGGCACGCTCATCGGCCTGGGCCGCATCAAGGTCCGGCTCACCGTTGCCGGTCGCGAACAACGCGACCGCACCATCACCCAGCTTCGGAAACGGGTGAAGCAAGAGCTGGGCTTCACGGTCGAAATCTTCGAACCCGTGGTGTTCGAAGGCCCCGAGTCCTCCTCCGACGCGGAAGAGACGGAGACCAAAACCGACGCGACAGCGGCCACAGTGGCCCGTGAGACTGGCGGGACCGAACCGACCGCTGTGGTGGCTCTGGAACCACTCGTGATTCCGGCGTATGACTTCGAACTCGGGTGGAATGAGTTCTCTGTCGAAGACCCCCGCGTCGCGAAGGTGCAGACGCTCGCTCGCGATCTGCGCGGATTTGCGACCTCCAAGGAGCCGCAGGGGCGCGTCCTGGTGGATGACTGTTTTCTGGCGGCGGGATCACCGGTGGCGCTCTCCGTCACTCTGTCGGAAGCGGGCCAGGCCGATCCGGCCTCCACTATCGCCGCCCTCCAAACTGCCGCTCTCCAGGTCGGCATCCCCGCACGGGATTTGATCCTGGGCGGACGGGCGGTGGCCTCAATTGAACTGAACCAGGCGGTCAAGCGGGCGGGCTGGAACCCCTCAGCACCGCTCTGGAAGCTGCACAAACGCTCGGTCATGTTGCTGTCGGCCCTGGTGGGGATGATCCTGGCGATGGTGTCACTCCGCAGTTGGAAGCTGGGTCTGATCGTGTTGGGAGTGTCGTATTACGGGGCGTTTGTGGCGACGGCGATGGTCCCCCTCAGTGGGGCCTCGATGAGCATGGTGCTCGTCGTGTTGCCGACGTTTGTGATGGTGGTCGCCTTGTCGGGGGCGATCCATGTGGCCAACTACATCAGCCACGCCACACTGGAGAACCCGGACGGAGCCGTCGACCGGGCGACTCGGATGGCGTTCTGGCCCTGCTTTAACTCCGTGTTCACCACGGTGCTGGGCCTGCTGTCCCTGATGACGAGTTCCCTGGCCCCGGTGCGCGACTTCGGCATCTACTCCTCCATCGGGGCGGGTCTGACCCTGTTCATGGTACTCGTGGTGCTCCCCGCGATCCTCAAACTGTTCCCGTCACAGGGCGTCAAACAGCCGGAAAGCAATGTCCACCGCTGGCTTATG